>NZ_JBZAYE010000101.1:0-17173 GCF_058244205.1 Variovorax sp. 20P10.2.4 | reverse complement strand
GCCGGCGGCGAGCGTGGCGCCGTCCATCACGGCGGCGTCGAGCTCGTGGGTTTCTTCGTGCGTGAAGACCGCGCCGTGGCCGGCGTTGAACAGCGGGCAGTCCTCGAGCAGCTCGACCGCGAGGCAGGTGGCGTCGAGTGCCGAGGCGCCCTGCAGCAGCGCGGCCTGCGCGGTGGCCACGATGTGGCGCAGCGCCTCGTGGTAGGCCGCGGCCTGTTCGGGCGTGGTGGTGCCCGCGCTGATGGTGCCGGCGCCGCCATGGATGGCGATCACGGGCACGCGCGGGGTGGAAGCGTTGTCGTTCTGGGTGGGGCTGTTCATCGGGAGGTCTTTTTCTTCGGGGTGCTGTCTGCGGGTGGCGTGGCCTGCGGGTTCGCGCCGTTCGTGCGTGGCCCGTTGCCCCCGTGCAGCCACGGCCGCACCGCCTGCAGGATGCGGCCCGCCGACTGCACCGCGCCCGGCGCGCGCAGCGCCACCGCGCTGGTCAGCGCCTCGATCAGCGCGAGCACGCTGGTCTCGCAGTTGGGGCGGTAGCTGGTCTCGGTCTGGCAATAGAGCGCCACGTCGGCCAGCGGTGCCAGCGGCGAGCTCGGCCGGTCGGTCAGCGCGAGCACCGCGCAGCCCTGGCCGCGCGCGATCTGCGCCAGCGCGATGGTGTCGGTGAGGTAGCGCGGGAAGGTCACGCCGATGAACACGTCCTGCGGCCCCGCATGCATCAGCGTGCGCGCGGCATGGGTCACGCCGCTCACGCCCGAGAGCAGGCGCACGTCGCTGCAGCTGCTGTCCAGCCCGTGCTGCAGCAGGCCCGCGAGCCAGGCGCTGGCGCCGAAGCCGCCGATGTAGATCGAGCGCGCCTTGCCGATGCGTTCCACCGCCGCCTCGCAGGCCGCGTAGTCGAGCGACTGGCGCGTGGCGTCGATGTTGCGGCGGCTCTCCTCGAGCGCCGCGGCGAACACCTCCGACACCGTGGTCGGCCGCTCGAGGTTGCCGCGCAGCCGCTCGACCGGCGCCACCAGCGGCTCGAAGCCGCGCACCAGCTCGGCCCGGAACGCCGGGTAGCCGTCGAAGTCGAGCGCGCGGGCGAAGCGGTTGGCCGTGGCCACCGACACGCCGGCGGCCGTGGCCAGCTCGTCGATCGGCAGCGTGGCCACCTGCAGCGGATGCTCGAGCACGTAGTCGGCCACCTGCCGGTGCGAGCGGGACAGCCGCGGCAGGGCCTGCGCGATGCGCTGGGCCACGGTGGTGCCTGGAGGGTCGACGTTGGTGCTCATGGGTTTCGGAAGGGCGCCGGAACGGTGCAAATTTGAAAACTGATTTACAAATATAAGTCAGTTAAGAAAATTTTCTGTCATTTTTGGCCGAGTTTGCAAGTTGCGGGCCAGTGCCGTGGGGAGATCGGGGCGGGTGAGGGAGGGCGCCGCGCGGGTGCCTCTGGGCGAGGGCGCGCGCGGGCACGGCCGCGAGCACGGCCTTGGGGATTTCCCTAGGGTCGTGTCAGAACGCGGTCTTGGAGGCCGCCGAGGCCGCCGAAGCCTGCTGCTCGAGCGATTGCGCGAGGAAGTCGACGAAGGCCCGCACCCGCGCCGCGAGCTGGTGGCGCTGCGGATACACCGCGTAGATGTCGGCATCGGGCGTGTGGAAGGGGCGCAGCACCTGCACCAGCCGTCCGCTGCGCAGGTAGCGCGCGATGTCCCATTCGGCGCGCATCAGGATGCCGTGGCCCTCGAGCGCCCAGTTGACCGCGATCTCGCCGTCGTTGGTGGTCAGCGTGCCGCGCGTCTTCACGGCCTGCGTGCTTGCGCTCGCGCCGCGCCCGCTCGACAGCCGCCACAGGCCGTAGGCCTCCTCGCCCTGCCGGATGCCGATGCAGTTGTGGCGCGTGAGGTCGTTCGGCACCTTGGGCGTGCCGTGCTTCGCGAGGTAGGCCGGCGCCGCGCACAGCAGCCGCCGGTTGGCCGCGATGCGCCGCGCGATCACGCGCGCCTCGGGCGGCGCGCCGAAGCGCACGCAGACGTCGAACGAATCCTCGGTCAGCGGCGGCGGGTTCACCGACAGCTGCAGCTGCACCTCGACCTCGGGATGCCGGCGCACGAACTTCGAGATCAGCGGCGCCACGTGGCTGCGCCCGAAGCCCAGCGTGGCGTTGACACGCAACAGGCCCTGCGGCACAGCCTTCGACACGCCGAGCTGCTCGCCCAGGCTCTCGATGTCGGCCAGGATGCGCCGCGCCTGCGCGAGGTAGAGCTCGCCCTCGGGCGTGAGGCCCATGCGCCGCGTGGTGCGGTTGACCAGGCTCACGCCGAGCCGCGCCTCCATCTGCGCGAGGTGCCTGCTCACCGCGGCCGTGGTGATGCCGAGTTCGCGCGCCGCCGCGCTGAGGCTGCCGGCGCGCGCCAGCGCCGAGAAGAAGCCGAGGTCGGCCGGTTGGATCTCGTGGGCCATCGCGGTTTTCGCTGTTGATTTGAAGTTAACGATGGATTGACTTTAGGGGCGATCCGATCGCACGTCGAGTTCCTACAGTCGGACCCATTCCAACACTCCAGCGACGCAGCTACACCATGAAGACCTACAGGATCGCAACCATTCCCGGCGACGGCATCGGCAAGGAGGTGGTGCCGGCCGGGCGCGAGGTGCTCGAGGCGCTGGCCGCCGGCAGCGAGCGCTTCGGCTTCGAGTTCGAGGATTTCGGCTGGGGCGGCGACTACTTCCGCGCCCACGGCGAGATGATGCCGGCCGACGGCCTCGACGCGCTGCGCGACAAGGACGCGATCCTGTTCGGCTCGGCCGGCGATCCGCACATCCCCGACCACGTCACCCTGTGGGGCCTGCGCCTGAAGATCTGCCAGGGCTTCGACCAGTACGCCAACGTGCGGCCCACGCGCATCCTGCCCGGCATCGACGGCCCGCTCAAGCGCTGCGGCCCCGGCGACCTCGACTGGGTCATCGTGCGCGAGAACTCCGAAGGCGAGTACGCCGGCGTCGGCGGCCGCGTGCACCAGGGTCATGCGATCGAGGCCGCCACCGACGTCTCGATGATGACCCGCGCCGGCGTCGAGCGCATCATGCGTTTCGCCTTCTCGCTGGCCCGCTCGCGGCCGCGTCGCCAGCTCACCGTGATCACCAAGAGCAATGCCCAGCGCCATGCGATGGTGATGTGGGACGAGATCGCCGTGCAGGTGGCCAGGGAGTTCCCCGACGTGCGATGGGACAAGGAACTGGTCGACGCCGCCACCGCGCGCATGGTCAACCGGCCGGCCTCGCTCGACACCATCGTCGCGACCAACCTGCATGCCGACATCCTCAGCGACCTGGCCGCCGCGCTCGCGGGCAGCCTCGGCGTCGCGCCCACCGGCAACATCGATCCCGAGCGCCGCTTCCCCTCGATGTTCGAGCCCATCCACGGCTCGGCCTTCGACATCATGGGCCAGGGCCTGGCCAATCCGGTCGGCACCTTCTGGTCGGTCGTGATGATGCTCGAGCACCTCGGCGAGCCCGAGGCCGCCGCGCGCCTGATGCGCGCCATCGAACAGGTCACGGCCGACACCTCGCTGCACACGCGCGACCTCGGCGGCAGCGCCACCACCGCCGACGTGACCCGCGCCGTCTGCGCGCTGCTGGCCCCGCTGCCCGAGCGCCAGGCCGCCTGAGTTTTCCGCCCCCGGGGCCGGAGAGGGCGTGCGCGCACGACCGGCCATTGCCACGACAACAAAGGAGACAACCCGTGACCCAGCCCTTCGTCCGCCGCCGCGCGGCGCTGACCGCGCTCGCCGCCGCCTTCACCCTCGGCCTGACCGCCACGACCGCGGCCGCGCAGGCCTGGCCGGCCAAGCCCGTCAACCTCGTCGTTCCCTTTCCGCCCGGCGGCAGCTCCGACGTACTGGCGCGCTCATTGAGCGACAAGCTCTCGCAGAGCCTGGGCCAGCCCGTGGTGGTCGAGAGCCGCCCCGGCGCCGGCGCCACGCTCGGCGCCGACTACGTGGCCAAGGCGCGGCCCGATGGCTACACCCTGCTGATGGGCGCGGTGCACCACACCATCGCCACCAGCGTCTACCGCAAGCTGCCCTACGACTTCGAGAAGAGCTTCGCGCCCATCACCACCGTCGCGCTGGTGCCCAACGTGATGGTGGTCAACGCCAAGTCGTCCGCGCGCGATGCGCAGGCGCTGATCGCCCAGGCCAAGGCCGCGCCGGCCAGGCTTTCGTACGGCTCGAACGGCAACGGCACCGTGCAGCACCTGATCGGCACCCAGCTCTCGGCCCTGTCGGGCATCGAGCTGCTGCACGTGCCCTACAAGGGCAGCGCGCCGCTCACCACCGACCTGCTCGGCGGCCAGGTCGACATGTCCTTCGACACCCTGACCCCCGTGCTGCAGCACATCCGCGCCGGCAAGCTGCGCGCGCTGGCCGTGACCACCGCCAGGCGCTCGAGCAGCCTGCCCGATGTGCCGACCCTGGCCGAGTCGGGGGTGAAGGATTTCGACCAGGGCACCTGGTTCGGCATCCTCGCGCCGGCCGGCACGCCGAAGGAGATCGTGGAGCGGCTGAATACTGAGATGGTGAAGATCATCCAGTCGCCGGAATTCAGGAAGCGCATGGAGGAGATCGGGGCGGAGCCGGTGGGGGATACGCCGGCGCAGATGGCGGCGCAGATTCGCAGTGACACCGCGAAGTATGCGAGGTTGGTGAAGGAGGCGAGGGTGGCGATCGATTGAGGGTGTGAGGGCTTATGTGCCTGAAATTGGCATTTGAGGAAGAACCACTTCACTGGATTCGCGGCCGGCAGGCCCGATCGGGCGCAGGCGGTTCGTCCGCAGGAATGCCGCCATGGCCACGGGAGACCCTGCGATCGTCGCGATAGTGCGGAGATCTACAGCTTGCAGCCCGAACCCACCCATTCGTGAAGGTCCTCGGCCACCTCGACGAAGTCGGCGCGCGACATGCTGCCGTGGCCCACCAGATAGACGGCGGTCGGCCACCGGTCCGGAGCCACGACGATGGCGCTGCCTCCACCGTCATCGCCGATCGTCAGCCAGCCGGGGCAGTACGTCCTGGTCTCGTAGGTCTCGTTGCGTTCGAGCAGGTCGGCGGGGGCGTAGAAGTGGGCGAGGTCGCCGACGGTGGTGTCGCCGAGGCTGGAGAGCAATGCTCGCAGGGGCTGCGAGATGGCGCATCCGCTCCATTCCTCTATGGCGCGAAACGGGTCTTCGAGGTTCATCGGTTGTGTGCTTGTTCGGATGGGGCGGCGTGTGGCGCTGCGGGAAGGTCCGGCGGCAGCATCAGGTCGATGACCTGGCGGCGAGGCTCGCTCTCTGCACTGTCGAGCCAGCGCGCCAGATCGGCGCACATGGCTGCGTCGTCTGCAACCATGAACAGGATCGTCCTCTGGAGTTCCTTGTCGAGTTCAATTTCTAGCTCTGCGGGGCTCTGCTCGGGAGCTTCCTCGCGAATTCGCTTCATGTTGAACTCCTGCAAGGCGGTGGCTTGACGCTCGTTGCGTGCCTTCCATGACTGGAAGGCCTTCAGGCGTCTGCCTGCTTCTGCCGGGGCGGATGCATTGCACTGAAGAACGATGGCCTCGGTAAATTTCACCGATCTCGTCGCGTGGAGCAATGGCCACTCGATCTGTGCATGTGCAAAGCCCGACATGACCAGCAGGCAAATGAACAAATTGAATCGCTGGATCGGCATCGGATACATCTCCCCAAAAAAAGCAGATCAAGAGGTGGTGGCGAATGTGCGCTGTCGGTTGTCGGGCATCGGCCTCTTCGAGTTCGACTTCCTGGATTCGAAACTTCATCTTGTGATCGCCGCTGAGTTTGAAACGGTGGGGTTGGTTCAGCGCGACAAGTGGAGCCTGAGCCTGCGCTAGGCGGTTGCTCCCGATCGAAAACGACGGACTATCGAGGATATCGGTCGAGGATGATGTTGGACGTGGCCGGGGCGTCGTGATTATGAAAGATGACCAGCCGGACATCCCCTCGCAGCCACGCCCAGAAGGAGAGCTTTTCGTGCACCTCCGACGCATCCGGAGGACCGTACTCCTCGGCAGCTTTCGCAGCGGCATGCACGGCATCGATCCCGACGACCAGGACGCTGTCCACCTCGCCCCGCTGATCGGTGGCCAGCGAGAGTTGGTCTGCCGACGTACTGAAGACCGATCTGGATTTTTCCGGAAACCTGCAGGCAGTGCCGCTGTTCCGGGCATCCTTGCGTATGGGCACAGAAGAGTCCGGGCAAGACTTCATCTCCTGACCGATGGCAAAGCCCGCCACGGCGAATTGAGCTCTGGCTGCGATGCTGGCGAACAGCGTTGTCGAGATGACCAGGACCTTGAATGCGCCTGTGAAACGTGGCCGCGGCAGAGAGTGATTCATGCACGAAGACTAGGGAGCCTCCGCCGCTCGACCGCGAGATTTCAGGCAGGTAGCAGGTCTGGATACCCAGGAGGCTCGTGCGACGCTACTTCGCCAGTTTCGTCCGAGGCATCAGCGCCCCTTCGACACACCGTTGTCCAGGATCTCGACCACGCGCACGAAGCCTTCGCTCACGGTGGGCGCCTCGAGTAACGAGAAGACGCTGCGCATCGCTTCTTCGGGAACACGTTCATCGGCGGGACGCGAGGCATTGCGTGCCAGCGCGATCTCCAGTGGCGTGTTGATCCAGACAGCGGTGACTTCGACGTCGCAACGTCGTGCGATGTCCAGTGCCGTGCGGCCGGCAGCGCGGCGTCGAGGAAAACCGCGTTTGGCAGCGCATTCATGTTTTGGCAGACCCAGTCCGTCTTGCCGGCACCCTGCACACCCATCACGAGGCACAGCTGCGCGGCGTTGGAAGAACGCTGCCGCAGGGCTGCCTCGAGGTCTTCGTAGACGCGGTCCCATGTCGTCAACTGGCGTTCCTTCGTGAACACCCGGCCGGTGTCCGTTTGCAGATAGTGGTCAGGATTGATATGTCGCTCGTGCACGGAGGTCCTTTCGTTCGGAGCGATTCGCCGACATCGACTCGCACGCGAGCGCTTCCCGGCTGGTGGCGAGCAGTTCCGGCCTGCAAGGCAGATCCCGCGGCAGGCGCATGTCCCAGACGAGTCCTGCCCGCTGCAGCGATACCAGCACCCACCAGCCAGGATCCCATTCGCCCGCATAGAGGCCCAGCCTGGCCGATCCGGGAAAAGCGTGATGGTTGTTGTGCCAGCACTCGCCCATCGTCAGCAGCGACGCGAAGGGGATGTTGCGTCCCTGGACCGCGGCGCCCCGTACCTCGTGATGCATGTGGCCGTGGTTGTGCGCGAAGTAGCCGATCAGCCAATGGCCGAGCACGCAGGCCGCGATGCGCGCGCACACGCCCCAGAAGACGAAGGCCCAGCCGCCAATGGCGTAGAGCAGCAGCGCGAGGGGAAGCTGTTGCAGCATCCATGTGCGCTCGAGGAAGCGATGGACGCGATCCGCCGCGATGCGCGGTTCCAGCACGATATTCGGCGCATCGTCGAGCACGAGATCGCAATGGAGTTGCCACCATGCGTCCCGCCAGAAGCCACGGCCGTGCCGGAGGTAGTCGTGGCAGTCGCGCAGCCGTTGCGCATAGTCGCGGAGTTCGTGTTGCCGAAGCAGTCCGATCGGCCCCGCGAGCCCGACTTGCACGCCGCAATAGACCAAGGCGTATTCGAGCCACTTGGGACACTGAAAGCTGTCGTGGATGAGCTTCCGGTGGCTTCCGAGCGAGTGGCCGAACAGCAGCACGAAGGCTGTCGTGAACAGGAAGACGCCGAATGCAGCCCACGAGAGGGTCAACGCGCCGCCGACGATCCCTGCCAGTGCCATCGTGGTGAACCACAGCGACTTGCGGACCGAATACTGGACCCTGCCTTGCAACAGCTGCACGGCGTGGTCGGTCCGAACGCGGTGATCCGCGATGGCAGGACGCGCATGGCGGCCGGTTGCTTCCATGAAGCGCGAAGGCGTGTCGTCTGTCATGCGGGCCTCTCTGCCAGTGCAAGCGTCAAGCATCGATGCTCGGCGGCTGACCGACTGTAGCCGCTCAAGTCGTCATGGCAGGCGGGCCGTGCCCGTGCCTTTCAATCGTCCTCGCGTCCGAATGCCAGCGACAGCGCAATCCCCAGCGCAAGCCCGATCCCGATCCCCACGCCGATGTCATCGATCCATGCGCCGATGCCCACGCCGGCCGCCAGTCCGGCGCCCACTCCGATTCCTTGGTTGGCTTTCATCGGTCCAGTCTAGGTTGGCATGCGGAGAAGAGGTTCTACAGCGTGTAAGAACTGTGCGAGGCCGGCCGGCGGCCCGGCGCTATCGCGCCAGTATCCAGCCCGCGATCCGCGGCACGACCTCGCCATCGAGTCCGTTGAACCCGTGGTAGGCCATCGCCTCGCAAGGATCGCCCCGGTTCTCGCCGCCCTGGAAGCTCAGCACTTCCTTGCGCGGCGCGTTCTCGAGCTTCGCCATCAGCGCGGGCACGCCGGCGAAGGCACAGTGCCTGCAGCCGTCCTGCTCGTGATGCACCACGAGCACGGGCACGCGGATCTTCGCCAGCGGCATGGCGGGAACGGGGCGGCCGCCGTCGTCGGTGAGGATGGTGGAGCTCAGCACCACGCCGTCCGGGCCGTCGGCGCCCGAGAGTTCGGTCGCGACATAGGCCGCCGATTGCGTGCCGCGGCTGGTGCCCACGAGCCATACCGGCACCTTCGACTGCGCGCGCATCCAGGCGATGACGGCCTGGAGATCGGCCGCATGCTCGGGCTTCTGGCGAAAGCCGGCGAGGTAGGGCGGGCTCTGCCGATCGGACGGTGCGTCGATGACGGCCACCAGCAGCCCCTGGTCGGCGAACAGCTGCCGCGTGCGGACGAGGAAGTTGCCGGCACCCCATTGGAGCGATCCGTTGGCAAAGATCCGAAGCCCGCCATGTCCGCCCGCGATCAGGATCACGGCGGCCTTCGGCGTGGGCGGCGTCAGCACGAGCATGCGCTGCGTCACGCCGGGGCGGGTGGGGATGTCCACCACCTGCTGCGTGACCTGGGCCTGCACGGGTGAGAAGCACGCGATCCACAGGGCCGCGATCCAAAGTCCCGCAAGCTGGCGCATCGACGATCTCCTGGAGAAAGGGCGGTAGATGCTACCGCCGAGTCGCCAGGCCCAGCCATTCGCGTTGCGCTGCCAGCACTTCATCCGCCGTACGGCCCATCAGTTCTGCATAGACCGAAGGCGCGGTCGCCCCCTCGGTGCTGATCAAGAGCACCTTCGACGAAGCATCGAGCCCGGCCTGCGCCTTCGCCGTCTCGGACCGCGCGAGCTGCAGCAACGCGGCCGCGCCCGCGGCGCCCGATTCCCCGCTCACCACCGGCACGTCGCGCGCCGATCCCTCGGCCAGCCGCCGCATTGCATCCACGGCCTCTTCATCCTCCAGCGTGAGGAAGACATCGACCGAGGGCTCGAGAAAGCGCCAGGCCAGGGTCGAGGTCTCGCCGCAGGCCAGGCCGGCCATCACCGAATCGACGCTGCCGGTGGCCACGGCCGGCCGGCCCTCGATGGCGCTGCGCATGAGGCAGTCGGCCTGGCGCGGTTCGGCGATGACGAGCACGGGACGGCGTTCGCCGAAGCGTTCCCAGAGGTAGCTCGCCACGCCGGCCGCGAGGCCGCCGACGCCGCCTTGCAGGATGACGTGGGTGAAGGGGCAGGCACCGTCGGGCGCGGCGGGACGCTGTTCGAGCGCCTCGTCGACCATCGTGCCGTAGCCCTGCATCACGTCGCGCGGCACGTCCTCGTAGCCGGGGTACGCGGTATCGGAAACCACCTGCCAGCCATGCCGCTCGGCGAGCTGCGCGGCATGCGCGACCGAGGCGTCGTAGTTGCCCTCGATGCGCACGATCTCGGCGCCGAAGTCGGCAATGGCACGCTCGCGCTCGGCGCTCACGTGCCGGTGCAGCACGATCACGCAACGCACGCCCACGCTGCGCGCCGCGGCGGCGAGTGCGCGGCCGTGGTTGCCGTCGGTGGCGCTGATGACGACGAGGTCCTTCAAGGCATTCGCGTGTTCTCCGCGCAGCACTGCGTCGGCGTTCCAGTCCGGATGGCGCCGCAGCACCAGCCGCACCAGCGCGGCCGGCGCGCCGAGTGCCTTGAAGCTGCCGAGCGGCGAGCGCAGCGACTCGTCCTTGAGGAACACTTCGGCGATGCCGCAGGCCTGCGCCAGGTCGCTCAGGCGGCGCAGCGGCGTCGGCTCGGGCGCGAGCAGCGACCAGCGCGAGAGCCACGAGCGCGTGGCGCGTGCTTCGTCGATGTTGAGGATGCGGTGCAGCGCCTCGGGGTAGGGCGCGCGCACGGCGCGGGCATTGCGGACCAGCATGTCTGGTGTCTTTCGGAAGAAGAGAAGGGATTCAGCGCGGCAGCCGCAGCCGCACCAGTTCCGCGAAGTAGCGTGCGCCGATCTCGAGCACCGCGTCGTTGAAGTCGTAGCCCGCGTTGTGCAGCGGCGTGCCGCCGGGCTGGCCGTCGGCACCGTTGCCGAGGAACACGAAGGCGCCGGGTACGACGCGCAGAAAGGCACCGAAGTCCTCCGAGGCCATCATCGGCACGGTGTTGGCGTCCACGCGCCCGGCGCCGAGCACCGCGGTCGCGGCGGCCACGGCGTGCGGCACGCATTCGGGCCAGTTCACCGTGGGCTCGAACTCGTGCGTGTACGAGAACGCGCACTCGGCGCCGTGCAGCCGGCAGATGCCCTCGCTGATCTCGCGCATGCGCCGCTCCAGCGTGGCCTGTACGGCGGGGTCGTAGCTGCGGGTGTCGCCCTTGATGACGACGTTCGAGGGGATCGCGTTGCGGATGCCGTCGGTGATGAACTCGGTGCACGACACCACGGCCTGCGCGCCCGGATCGAGGCTGCGCGAGACGATGGTCTGCAGCGCGAGCACGATCTCGGCGCCGATCACGATCGGGTCGATGCCCATGTGCGGCCGCGCCGCATGGGTGCCGCGGCCGCGCACGTGGATCGTGAAGTTGTCTTCGCTGGCCATGATGCCGCCCGCGCAGGTGGCGATGGTGCCGGCCGCGAGGCCCGGCATGTTGTGCAGGCCGTAGATCTCGTCGACCGGGAAGCGCTCGAACAGGCCGTCGGCCATCATCGCCTTGGCGCCGCGGCCGTGTTCCTCGGCGGGCTGGAAGATGAAGCGCACGGTGCCGTCGAAGTCCTGGCGCTCGCGCAGCAGCCGCGCCGCACCGAGCACGATCGACATGTGGCCGTCGTGGCCGCAGGCGTGCATCTTGCCCGGCGTGGCCGAGGCATGGGCGCGGCCCGGCGCCGATTCGGCGATGTCGAGCGCATCCATCTCGGCGCGGATGCCGATCGTGCCGCGGCCTTCGCCCACGCGCAGGTTCGCCACCAGCCCGGTGCCGCCGATGCCCTCGTGCACCTCGAGGCCCAGCGCGCGCAGCGTGCGCGCGACGAAGGCCGAGGTGCGGTGCTCGGCGAAGCCGGTCTCGGGAATGGTGTGCAGGTAGCGGCGCCAGCCCGAGAGTTCGGCATCGAGCGGCGCGTCGGAGGCGAGGGTGGCGGTGGTCATGGGCAACAATGCTATGTCGCCGACCCCTGAATTTGCGCGCATTGAAGGGGCTGTCGGCGCAATTTCATTCCACCCGCCACGCCCGCCGGTCCCGCCCATGCCCACGCCCCTCGATGCCTACGACCTCAAGCTGCTGGCGCTGGTGCAGCAGGACGCGCGCCTGCCGCAGGGCGAGCTGGGCCAGCAGGTGCATCTCTCGGCCGCGGCGGTCAACCGGCGCCTGAAGCGCATGGCCGACGAGGGCGTGATCGAGCGCCATGCGGCGATCGTCAATCCCGACGCGGTGGGCTGCGAGCTCACGGTGATCGTCGAGGTCGAGGTGGAGAGCGAGCGCGTCGACCTGCTCGATGCGATGAAGCGCAGCTTCCAGGCCTGCCCGCAGGTGCAGCAGTGCTACTACGTGGCGGGCGAGTGCGACTTCGTGCTGATCTTCGCGGTGCGCAGCATGGCCGACTACACGCGGCTCACGCGCGAACTGTTCTTCGAGAACAACAACGTGAAGCGCTTCAAGACGCTGGTGGCCATGAGCCGGGTGAAGGTGGGGCTGACGGTGCCGGTGGACGAGGCCCTGAAGGAGATCGCCCCTTGAGCTCGCGCGACACCGCGCTCGGCGGCCGCATCCTCAAGGTCGACCATGCGGGCGAGCAGGGCGCGGTGAACATCTACCGCGCGCAGATCCTGGCCGCGCGCCTCACCGCGCCGGCGCTGGTGCCGCAGCTGTGCGAATTCAAGTCGCACGAGGAGCGGCACCGCGCCGTCTTCGCCACCGAGTTGCAACGGCGCGGCGTGCGCCGCTGCCGCAGCTACTGGCTGTGCGGGCTCGGCGGCTGGGTGCTGGGCCTGGTCACCGGGCTGCTCGGCCGCCACGCGATCGCGGCCACCACCGTGGCGGTGGAGCGCGTGGTGCTGCGTCATCTCGAAGCCCAGTTGCGCGAGCTGGTGGGCCAGGACGAGGCGGCGGTGGCGGCCATCGCGCAGATCGTCGACGAGGAGCGGCAGCACCACGACCAGTCGGCCGCGCACCTCGAGCCCGGCCGCTTCTGGTCGCGGCTGCTGAGCCCGGTCGTCGCGGCCTCGACCGAATCGGTGATCTGGCTCGGCATGCGGCTGTAGACGCCATCGCGCCGTCGCGAGGCGTGTGGACATGGCGCCACAGCCTGGCCGATCCGACCGGCGAGGTTGACGTTGCCCGGTCGCCGGCGCAGCATCCCGCCCCGGCACGACGTGTGCCGGGGTCGAAGAGGAACCACATGAGACAAGAAAAATGGCGCCGCGCACTCGCGGCCGTGTGCGGTTGCGTGCTCGTCGCGGCGATGGCCGCCTGCGGTGGCGGTGGCGGTGGCGGCGGTGGAGGCGGTGGCCTCCCGATCCTGCCGCCGGGCCCGGCCCCCGAGCAGCCCGCGCCGCCGCCGCCGTCCACCAGCGGCCGCGTGGTCAGCGAGACCGTCAGCGCCAAGGCCTATGGCGTGGACTACCGCATCGACATCTACATCCCGGCCGGCTACGACGCCAGCACCGATGCCTATGCCACCATCTATGCGCTCGACGGCGATGCCACCAACGGCCTGCCCGACACGCGCTTCACGAACCTCAAGAACATCCTGCAACGGCGTGGCACCAAGGCCATCCTGGTGGGCATCGGCGGCAGCGCGCGGCGGCAGGAGGACTACAACTTTCCGGGCGCCACCGGCTACCACGGCTTCCTCGTGAAGGAGCTGGTTCCCTACCTCGAATCGAAGTACCGCATGGACCCGAAGCGGCGCATGCTCTCGGGCCTGTCGACCAGCGGCAACCTGGCCGCGACCGCGATGTTCCTCGAGGCGCCCGACCAGTTGGTGTTCTCGTACTTCCTGTCGACCGAGGCCGCCTTCTGGCAGCAGAAGGACCTCAACTACGACCTCGAGCAGAAGATGTTCACCGCGCTGGCCGGCAAGTCGCTGCCCGCGACCATGGTGCTGGCGCGCTGCGACGCCAACTGCAACGGGCCGCTGGTGAAGGAGATGTACGACCGGCTCGCGGCCCGCAACTACAAGGACTTCAAGCTGACGCAGACGGTGTTCAACTCGACCCACGTCGGTTCGGACGTGCTGGCCTTCGAGGACGCGATCTCGAAGCTGCTGCCCTAGAAGCCCGACTGCCGGCCGGGGTTCAGTCCCGCGGCCAACAATGGCGGCCATCCGCGGGCCGCCGGCCCGCACCACCTGGCCCGCGGGCCGAAGGAGCAGCATCTTGGAATACCGTCATCTGGGCCGATCGGGCCTCAAGGTCCCCGTCCTGAGCTTCGGCACCGGCACCTTCGGGGGCAAGGGCGAATTCTTCCAGGCCTGGGGCAGCACCGACGTGGCCGAGGCCCGCAAGCTGATCGACATCTGCCTCGACGCGGGCGTCAACATGTTCGACAGCGCCGACATCTATTCGGGCGGCGCGGCCGAGTCGGTGCTCGGCGAAGCCATCAAGGGCCGGCCGCGCGACAAGCTGCTGATCTCGACCAAGGCCACCTTCCGCAGCGGCGAGGGCGCCAACGAGGTCGGCTCCTCGCGCTACCACCTGGTCGCCGCGGTCGACGCCGCGCTCCAGCGCCTGGGCACCGACTACATCGACCTGTTCCAGCTGCACGGTTTCGATGCCGCCACGCCGGTGGAAGAGACGCTCTCGACGCTCGATGACCTGGTGCGCGCCGGCAAGCTGCGCTACGTGGGCGCTTCCAACTTCTCGGGCTGGCACCTGATGAAGTCGCTGGGCGTGGCCGATCGTTACGGCTATCCGCGCTACGTGGCGCACCAGGCCTACTACTCGCTGGTGGGCCGCGACTACGAATGGGAGCTGATGCCGCTGGCGCAGGACCAGGGCGTCGGCGCGGTGGTGTGGAGCCCGCTGGGCTGGGGCCGCCTCACGGGCAAGATCCGCCGCGGCCAGCCGTTGCCGGCCAACAGTCGCCTGCACGTGACGGCCGACATGGGCCCGCCGGTGCCCGACGAGCTGCTCTATCGCGTCGTCGATGCGCTCGAGAAGATCGCCGGCGATACCGGCAAGACGGTGCCGCAGGTGGCGTTGAACTGGCTGCTGCAGCGCCCGACGGTGTCGAGCGTGGTGATCGGCGCGCGCGACGAGCAGCAGCTGCGCCAGAACCTCGGCGCGGTGGGTTGGAACCTCACGAAGGAGCAGGTGGCCGAGCTCGACGTGGCGAGCACGACGACGCTGGCCTATCCGTACTGGCACCAGCGCGGCTTCGCCGAGCGCAACCCGGCGCCGGTCTGATCGGGCTCAGCCCTTCTCGGGCGTCAGGCTGAGCACCCAGCGCTTGAAGTGCTCGAGCGCCCCCGAGGCCGGCCGGCCCTCGGGATAGGCGAAGTAGTAGCCCTGGCTCACGTCGAGGCTGCGGTCGATCGGGATCACGAGCTCGCCGGTGCGCAGCTCGTGCTGGATCAACAGGCGCGGCGCCAGGCCCACGCCCATGCCGGCCGCGGTGGCGGCCGTCACCATGGTGAAGAGCTCGTAGCGCGGCCCGCGCGAGGCATGCACCGTGTAGTCCCAGCCCTGCTGCGCATACCAGTCGCGCCAGGCATGGGCGCGTGTGCTCAGGTGCACGTGGCGGCAGCGCGCGAACGCGGCCTCGTCCCAGGGGCCGTTGGTATCGCGGAACGCCGGGCTGCACACCGGCACCATCTCGCCCTCGGAGAAGATGCGCCCGCCGCGCGTGTCGGGCCAGAACTGGTCGCCGAAGTAGATCGCGGCGTCGTAGGCGTTCTCCTGGAACGAGAAGGGCTGCGAGCGCGCCGACAGGTTGACCGTGATGTTGGGATGCAGCCGGCTGAAATCGGGCAGGCGCGGAATCAGCCACTGGGTCGCGAAGGTGGGCACCACCGCCACCTCGAGCACGAAGCCCATGTCGTGGCCGGCGGCGATCTCCAGCGTGTCGCGCCGGATCTGGTCGAGATGGCGGCGGATGCGCGCCGCGTACTCGCGGCCCACGTCGGTCAGGGTGAGCCGGCGCCGCACGCGCGAGAACAGCGCCACGCCGAGCCGCTGCTCGAGCATCGCCACCTGGCGGCCGACCGCGCTCTGCGTGAGCGCCAGTTCGCTCGCGGCGCGCGTGAAGCTGCCCAGCCGCGCCGAGGCCTCGAAGGCCTGCAGCGCGCCGAGGTTGGGTATGTCTTTTCTCATCTCGCCTGCTTGTCCTGGTGGGCCGATTCTGACGCGGCCCGCTTTCCGTCAACCAAAGCATTCATCGCGTCGCCGATCCGGGGAGCTTCCTTCCGGGACCGCACAACGTCGTGCGCATTGAGCGTTTGTTGCGCCCGCCAGCGCGACTCTATTCTGCGTTCGGGCCTCCAGCGCGGCCCGCACGCACAAACACAAGGAGACTTTCGATGACCGCTTCGCGCATATCGCCGCGGCGCCATGCCGCCGCCTCGGCCTGCTTGCTGACCGGCGTCCTGGCCGGCGCCCTGGCGCTGCCGGCCTGGGCCCAGTCCGAGCAGACGGTGCTGATCGGCCATGCCGGCCCGCTCACGGGCGGCGCCGCCCACTGGGGCAAGGACAACGACAACGGCGCGCGGCTCGCGGTGGAGGACCTCAACAGGCAGAGCCTGCTGATCGGCGGCAAGCGGATCAAGTTCGTGCTGCAGTCCGAGGACGACCAGGCCGATCCCAAGCAGGCCATGGTGGTCGCCAACAAGCTGGCCGACATGGGCGTGAAGGGCATCCTCGGCCACTTCAATTCGGGCGCCGCGATTCCCGCCTCGGCCGTCTACAGCCGCGCCGGCCTGCCCGACGTGTCGACCGCCACCAACCCGAGCTTCACGAAGCAGGGCTACGACAACGTGTTCCGCATCCTCGCGAGCGACGACGACGTGGGCATGGCGATCGCGAACTACACGGTGAAGGAGCTCAAGGCCACGAAGATCGCCGTGATCGACGACCGCACCGCCTACGGGCAGGGCGCGGCCGAGGTGTTCGCGCGCGGCGTCAAGGCGCTGGGCGGCACCATCGTCGCGCAGGAGTACGGCAGCGACAAGGCGACCGACTTCATGGCGATCCTCACCAGCATCAAGGCGAAGCAGCCCGAGGTCGTGTTCTACGGCGGCATGGACGCGCAGGGCGGGTTGATCGCGCGGCAGATGAAGCAGCTCGGCATCACGGCCAAGCTGCTGGGTACCGACGGGCTGTGCACCAACGAGGTCGCCAGGATCAGCGGCGGCGCGGTCGACGGGCTGCTCTACTGCACGCGCGGCGGCAAGGAGGTCGAGAAGACCACCAGGGGCGCCGAGTTCGAGCAGCGCTACAAGGCGCGCTTCGGCGTCGACGTGCTGACCTATGCCCCCTATCTCTACGACGCGATGATGGCACTGGCCGCCGGCATGCGCGAGGCCAACTCGGTCGAGCCCGCGGCCTACCTGCCGGCGATGCGCAAGGTGAAGTTCGACGGCGTGACCGGCGCCATCGCCTTCGATGCCAAGGGCAACCTGCAGAAACCCGACTTCACCGTCTTCACCTACAAGGACGGCAAGCGCGTGCGCGTCGCCGGTTCCTGAGGCGGCCCCCGTGCGCACGCTCGATGCGGCCGAGACGGACGCGGCCTTGCCCTGGGGACCGCTGGTCGAGGCCA
>NZ_JBZAYE010001009.1:0-1782 GCF_058244205.1 Variovorax sp. 20P10.2.4 | reverse complement strand
GCGAGCCCACCGTGTGCTGCACCGCCATCGTGTCGGCGCCTTCGCGCAGCTGCTGGCGCAGCACCTCGGCCTGCAGGCCGATCGCCATCACGGGCTGGCGCAGGTCGTGGTTGGCGGCCGAGAAGAAGCGCAGCCGCTCGGCCTGGGCCTGCTCGGAGGCGCGCAGGCCGGCCAGCGCCTGCTCGCGCAGGGTGCGCTCGTTGAGGCGCAGGCCGATGTTCTCCTCGAGCTGGCGCGAGCGCTCGGCCACCAGCTTCCACATCATGGCGGTGAGGCCGGCGCCGATGACGGCGACCGCGATCATCATCGGCGGCCCGAGCCAGATGCCCATCACGATGATCGGCGCCAGCAGCAGGGTGATCGCGAGCTGCGTGGCCGGCGTGTAGAACGAGACCGAGAAGGCGGCCGACAGCGTCATGCCCATCACGATCACGCCGAGCAGCAGCTGCAGCTCGATGCGCGAGGGGTCGAACAGCAGCACGCCGGCCGCGCCGTGCGCCAGCTCCCAGATGCCGGTGCGCAGCACGTGCACGCGCTGGGCGCGGCGCAGGCTGTAGGGCGTGAAGGGCTCTGGCAGGCGCTGCGGCACGAAGGCGCGCATCACCGTCACCAGCGTGATCAGGCCCAGCCAGGCCAGCGACAGCGGCAGCGAGAACTGCCAGGCGAACAGCGCCGCGATGCCGCAGTTCAGCAGGTACTGCACCGCCAGAATCGGGCCGATCGGCTGCACCGAAATGCGCAGCACCTCGCACTGGATGGCGAAGCCGTCGTCCCGCGCGGCCCCTGGCGCTTCGGGGTTTCCGCCGGCGCTGGCGGGGCGGGCGGCGGGCGCCGCGGAGTCGTGCAGGGGCTTCATGGACCGGACCACTATAGGCAAGCAGGGCGACACAGCGACAATGGCAATCCCGTAGCCGGCCGTCGACCAAGCGAACTTCCGTGAATGATCTCTCCCTTTTCCTGCCTTGCGCCGCCGGCGTCGAGGAGTTTCTCGCGCAGGAGGTGCATGCGCTCACCGGCCGTGCCGGCGACGACCTGCTGATGCTGCGCGGCGGCGTGCGGGTGCGCGCCGACTGGCGCGAGGTGCTGCAGCTCAACCTGCACTGCCGCCTCGCGCAGCGCGTGCTGGTCGAGCTGGCCCAGGGCCTGTACCGCAACGAGAACGACCTCTACGGGCTAGCCAGCGGCGTGGCCTGGGAGATCTGGTTCACGCCCAAGCAGACCTTCAAGATCGAGACCACGGCCCAGCACAGCCCGCTGCAGAGCCTGAACTTCGCCACCCTGCGCATCAAGGACGCGATCGCCGACCGCTTCCGCGGCCGGGCCGGCGGCGTGCGCCCCAGCATCGAGACCCAGTGGCCCGACTGCCGCGTGTTCGCGCACCTGACCACCGACACCTGCACCCTCTACATCGACACCTCGGGCGAGCCGCTGTTCAAGCGCGGCTGGCGCCAGGACAAGGGCGACGCGCCGCTGAAGGAAACCCTGGCCGCCGCCATGCTGGCCGCCAGCGGCTGGTGGAACCCCGAGACCGGCGAGGTCGCCGACAAGCCGCTGTACGACCCCTGCTGCGGCAGCGGCACCATCGCCATCGAGGCGGCCCAGATCGCGCTTGGCATCCCGGCCGGCTGGCTGCGCCGCTTCGGCTTCGAGAAGCTGCTGCCGTTCCAGCCCCACGTGTGGGCCGCGGTGCGCGCCGCATCCGAGCCGCCGGCGGCCGAAGCGGGCGCCGCGCCGCGCATCTTCGGTTCCGACGTCTCGCACCGCATGGTCGATTTCGCGCAG
>NZ_JBZAYE010001008.1:0-1783 GCF_058244205.1 Variovorax sp. 20P10.2.4 | reverse complement strand
TGTTTCATCAACCTGCCCTCGGCTTTCGCCTTCGGGCCTGTCGACCTGATTTGCGTTGCCGCATCGTCAGCCGAGCCAGCGAGTATATGCCATTTATCCAGCCCTGCAAGAGCGCTGTCAACAAATCGACCGCCCGGTCTTCCTGCCTGCGGCAGCGCTACGCGCTGCCGCAGGCAGAACAGGCTCCTCGGATAATCCGCCCCACATGGCACTCATCACACTCCTCGACGCCCAACTGGCGTTCGGTCACGTCCCGCTGCTCGATCACACGGACTTCTCGCTCCTCGAATCGGAGCGCATCGGCCTGATCGGCCGCAATGGCGCGGGGAAGTCCTCCCTGCTCAAGATACTGGGGGGACTGGAAAAGCCCGACGACGGCGCCCTCCAATACCAACAGCACCTGCGCGTCTCCTATGTGGCGCAGGAACCCGCCCTGGACATGGAGGCCGACGTGTTCACCGCTGCCAGTGCCGGGCTGTCCGAGGTGATCGCCGTGCGGGACCTCTATCTATCGGGCGCGGAAGGCCTGGACCTGGACGCCCTCCAGTCCCAGATCGAGGCCTTCGATGCCTGGAACTGGGAGCAGCGCGTCGAAGAGACGCTGCATCGCCTCCATCTGGACCGCAATGCCCGCGTCGGCAACCTGTCGGGCGGCACCCGCAAGCGGGTGGCCCTGGCACAGGCCCTGGTCGCGGCACCCGACGTGCTCCTGCTCGACGAACCCACCAACCACCTGGACCTCGACTCCATCGAGTGGCTCGAGCAGCTGCTGATCGACTTCAAGGGCAGCGTGGTCACGGTGACCCACGACCGCAGCTTCCTGAACCGCGTCGCCACCCGCATCGTGGAGCTCGACCGCGGCAAGCTCGGCTCCTACCCCGGCAACTTCGAGCAGTACCTGCTGCAGAAGGAAGAGCAACTGGCCCAGGAGGCGGTGATCAACGCCAAGGCCGACAAGCTGCTGGCACAGGAGGAGGTCTGGATCCGCAAGGGCGTCGAAGCCCGCCGCACCCGCAGCCAGAGCCGCATCGGCCGCCTCGAGGCGCTGCGCGCCAACCGCACCGCCCGCCGCGAGGTGCAGGGCAGCGTCAACATGGACGTGGCCACCGGCCAGGCCAGCGGCAAGATCGTGGCCGAGCTGACCGAGGCGTCCAAGTCCTTCGGCGAGAAGACCGTGATCCGCAACTTCAGCGGCACCATCCTGCGCGGCGACAAGATCGGCCTGCTCGGCCCCAACGGCGCGGGCAAGACCACGCTGCTCAAGCTGATCCTCGGCGAACTCGAACCCGACAGCGGCAAGATCCGCCGCGGCACCAACCTCGAGGTCGCCTACTTCGACCAGATGCGCGACAAGCTCGACCTCGACGCCACGCTCGAGGACTTCATCAGCCCCGGCAGCGAATGGATCGAGATCGGCAGCCAGCGCAAGCACGTCAAGAGCTACCTGTCGGACTTCCTGTTCTCCCCCGCGCGCGCCAACTCCCCGGTGCGCTCGCTGAGCGGCGGCGAGCGCAACCGGCTGCTGCTGGCGCGCCTGTTCGCCCGCCCGGCCAACGTGCTGGTGCTCGACGAGCCGACCAACGACCTGGACATCGACACGCTGGAGCTGCTCGAGGGCCTGCTGCAGGACTACGACGGCACGGTGTTCCTCGTGAGCCACGACCGCACCTTCCTCGACAACGTGGTGACCAGCACCATCGCCTACGAGGGCGACGGCCGCTGGCGCGAGTACGAGGGCAGCGTGCAGGACTGGCTGATCCAGTCCCGCCGTGCGCGCGAGATC
>NZ_JBZAYE010001007.1:0-1787 GCF_058244205.1 Variovorax sp. 20P10.2.4 | reverse complement strand
CGAGCAGCAGCGCTGCCGCCGCCGCCCGCGGATACGGAATGCCTGTGTGCATCACTGAAGCCCGCGGCCTCAGTTGCGGTCGGCGCGCGCCGGACGCATCGGCTGTGCGGCGGCCATGTTGCTGCTGCCCGAGTCCTGCGACATCGCAGTGCCGCGCATCGGAGCCGGTGCCGGGGTGGCGGCCATGGTGTTGTTCTGCGGCGTGGTGCCGGTGGTGCCCATCGGGCCGCCCGCGGGGCTCTGCTGGCCGGCGGCGGTGGCCGGGTTCGGCGGCGCGGTGGTGGGCGGGTTGCCCTGCGCGAAGGCGGCGCCGGCGGCGGTGAGTGCGAGGGCTGCGATCAGGTGAGACGTGCGATTCATGGAAATGCTCCTTGGGGAAATCCGGCAAGGCCGGAAGGTTGAGATCCGCCGGACCGGATGCCCGACATGGATCAACTTAGGCCCCACGAAAAATCGCCAGGTCAGTTCGCGGCGCGGCCTCCTGTAGGAGCGCGACACCCCAAAACGGCACGGGCCGGGCGTGCGCGACGCCCGGCCCGTGCCGGCAAATGCCATTCGGTGGCGTTGGCTACTGCGGCTTCTTCTTCAGGCTGATGACCTGCGGCTGCGTCACCGCCTTGAGCCCGTCGATGCCGAACTCCAGGCCCCAGCCCGAGCCCTTGACGCCGCCGAAGGGCACCATCGGGTGGATCGCGCCGTGCTGGTTGATCCACACGGTGCCGGCCTCGATGCGCGACGCGACCGCGCGCGCCTGCTCGATGTCGGTGCCCCAGACCGAGGCGCCCAGGCCCACGTCGACGCGGTTGGCCTGCGCGATCGCGTCGTCGATGTCGCGGTAGCGGATCACCGGCAGCACCGGGCCGAACTGCTCCTCGTCGACCAGGCTCGCGCCGTCCGCGATGTCGGTGACCAGCGTGAGCGGATAGAAGTTGCCGGCACCCGCGCGCGGCTCGCCGCCGCAGACGATGGTCGCGCCGCCGGCGCGCGCCTCGTCGACCAGCCGGCGCACCTTGTCGAACTGCATGCGGTTCTGGATTGGGCCCATCGCGATGCCGGGCTGCGCGCCGTCGCCCATCGGCATCGCCTCGGCAATCGCCTTGAGCTCGGCCACCACCGCGTCGTGCAGCGCATCGGGCACGTACAACCGCTTGGCGCAGGCGCAGGTCTGGCCCATGTTGAGGAAGGCGCCCCAGAACAGGTCCATGGCGATGGCCTTCGGGTCGGCATCGGGCAGCACGATGGCGGCGTCGTTGCCGCCGAGCTCGATGGTGGTGGGCGTGAGGTTGCGCGCCGCGGCGGCCGCGATCTTCGCGCCGGTGGCGCTCGAGCCGGTGAACATGATCTTGTCGATGTCGGGGTTCTCGACCAGCCAGCCGCCGACCTCGCCGGTGCCGCTGACGGTGTTGAGCACGCCGGGCGGCAGCACCTCGGCGATCAGCCGCACCATCTCGAGCGTGCCGATGCTGGTGTATTCCGAGGGCTTGATGACCACCGTGTTGCCCGCGCGCAGCGAGGGCACGATCTGCCAGATGGCGATCAGCAGCGGCCAGTTCCACGGCGCGATCGCCGCGATCACGCCGAAGGGCTTGCGGTGCATCTCGTCGCGGCGCGTGGCGTCCTCGAACACCACGTCCACCGGCATCTCGAGGCTGGCCGGCACCTGGGTCCAGGCCTCGCAACCGAACAGCTCGAAGCGCGCGCCCGGCACCTCGGTGGGGCCGACGCCGCCCAGCGGCTTGCCCTGCTCGCGCGTGACCCAGCCGGCCAGGTACTCGGCATTGCCGTGC
>NZ_JBZAYE010001006.1:0-1796 GCF_058244205.1 Variovorax sp. 20P10.2.4 | reverse complement strand
GCGCGCGCCGACTTCATCAAGCGCCAGCAGGCCAACCCGCCGGGGCCGGCGCGCACCGGGCTGCTCGATCGCATGGCTGTAGCCGAGCTGCGCGAGGTCGACTTCTCGAGCGAACTGCTGATGAGCGCCGTGGTCAAGCAGCTGGCGCGCGGCAACGCGGCCCAGTTCACCTCGCTGCCCGAGGCCACGCTCGAGGGCGCCATCGACTCGCTGTGGTCGCGCGGCGTGACCTCGACGCGCCAGCGCAACCTGCTGACGGTCGCGCGCGAGCTCGAGCGGCAGCTCACGCTGGTCTGGCTGTCGGCGCTCGGCGACGAGGAGATCGCCGCGCTGGCCGCCTGGCGCGGCGATGCGCAGGCCGATGGCGAGCGCGAGGCGCTGGTCGGCAGCTACCGCGCCGAGGTCAAGGCCGGCGACACGCGCGCGATCCGCGCCGTGCTGCGCGCCTGGCCGCGCTAGGCGGAAGGTATTCGGCGCGCGGGCCGAAAGCCCGGCGATTCGGCGCCGAATGTAGCTATTTGGGCGTCGTCGTCCGAAAGTTCCCGGCCATTGTTTCAATTTCGTGAACACCGTGATTCATTGGAGCAAGGGTTTTCCCTGGTTTGATGAGGCAAACTCCGCCTCACCCAAAAGAAGACCATCCAAAGGAAAGACACTCATGAAGACCTCGAACATCCTCGCTGCCGCCGCCCTGTCGCTGATCGCCGTTGCCGGCGCCCACGCGGAAACCTATGAAGGCGTGCATTCGGTGACCTCCGGCTACAGCCGCGCCGACGTGGCGCCCCAGGCCGCCGCCGCTGCCCGCGAAGGCAACATCTACGCCGACGGCGCGACCGCCAACCTGGCACCCGTGGTGGCCGGCAACACCGACCGCGCCGTGGTCCGTGGCGAAGCTGTGGCAGCCGCCCACGCTCCCGGCCAGAACCTGCGCCGCGAATCGTTCCCGGGCAGCGTGATTCCCGCGCAAGCCCGCACGCTGACGCGTCAAGCCGGCCTGTGATGCCGGGCGGCGCAAGCCGCTTCTGTTGAAGAGAATTGGTTAGGGAAACCGGGCCACGCGACGAGCGTGGCCCGGTTTTTCGTTGGGGCGGACGTAAAGCAGCGAGAAAACGCGGCGCAGCTTGTAAGATAAGAATCATTCCCATCTTCAAGCCGCGCGGGCCCGCGCCCGTCCGTGACCGTGTCCCTCCCGCTCGCCGACCTTCCGCTGCAGACGCAGGTTGAAGCCCTGTACAGCCACCACCACGGCTGGCTGTGGCGCTGGCTGCAGCGCCGGCTCGGCGACGGCCACCGCGCCGCCGACCTCGCGCACGACGTGTTCGTGCGGCTGCTGGCGCGCGAGGAACTGCTGGCGATCCAGGAGCCGCGCGCCTTCCTCACGACCGTGGCGCAGCGCGTGCTGGCCAACCACTGGCGGCGCCAGCAGCTCGAGCAGGCCTATCTCGAGGCGCTGACCCTCGTGCCGGCCGAACTGGCGCCTTCGCCCGAGGAGCGCGCGCTGCTGCTCGAGGCGCTCGCCGAAATCGACCGCCTGCTCGACGGCCTGCCGCTGGCCGTGAAGCGTGCCTTCCTGATGACGCGGCTCGATGGCCTGAACCATGACGAGGTCGCGCAGGCGCTCGGCCTGTCGGTCACCACGGTCAAGCGATACGTGCTCAAGGCCGCCCTGCAGTGCTACTTCCCGGACGCGTTGCCGGCGGGCCGGTGAGCAGCTTTCCCCCTCCCGGCATCGCCGAGCCGCCCGTCTCGGCCGAGGTCGCGCGCCGCGCGGTCGAGTGGATGCTCGAGCTGCAGGG
>NZ_JBZAYE010001005.1:0-1804 GCF_058244205.1 Variovorax sp. 20P10.2.4 | reverse complement strand
TGCGCCTTGCGGCCGACCGCGAGCGTGTGGGCCACGTCGGCCAGCGAATCCTCGGGATGCATCTCGAGGTGCGCCGCGAGCCGCTCGGTCGCCACCGCGAGCGCGGCCTCGGAACGAGCGGCCAGCGGCAGCACGTGCATGCCCTCGTCGGGCGCCGAGGCCGCGCGCGTGGGCGCTTCCTCGACGATGACGTGGGCATTGGTGCCGCCCACGCCGAACGAGCTCACGCCGGCGCGGCGCGGCTGCGCGCCACGTGGCCAGGGTTTCGGCTGCGGGTTGACGCGAAAGGGCGTGCGCTCGAAGCCGATCGCGGGATGCGGCGCGGTGAAATGCGCGGTCGGCGGAATGCATTCGTGCTGCAGCGCCAGCGCCGTCTTGATCAGGCCGGCCGCGCCGGCGGCCGTGACCATGTGGCCGACATTGCTCTTGAGCGAGCCCAGCGTGCAGAAGTCCAGTGCATCGGTGTGCTCGGCGAAGGCGCTGGCCAGCGCCTCGACCTCGATCGGATCGCCCATCGGCGTGGCGGTGCCATGCGCCTCGACGAAGGAGATGCTGCGCGCATCGACCCGGGCCGCGGCGAGCGCCGCGCGGATGACCGCGGCCTGCCCGTCCACGCTGGGCGCGGTGAAGCTGGCCTTCGCGCCGCCGTCGTTGTTGACGCAGGCGCTGCGCAGCACGGCATGGATGGTGTCGCCGTCGACCTGCGCGTCGGCCAGCCGCTTGAGCAGCACCACGGCCGCGCCGTCGCTGAAGACCGTGCCCTGCGCCTTCGCGTCGAAGCTGCGCGTGTGGCCGTCGGGCGAGAGCATCGCGCCCTCGTTGTAGAGGTAGCCGCTGCGCGGCGGGCAGGTGACCGCGGCGCCGCCGGCCAGCGCCATGTAGCACTGGCCGCTGCGCAGCGCATGGAAGGCCTGGGCCACCGCGACCAGCGAGGTCGAGCAGGCGGTGTGCACGCTGACCGCCGGCCCGGTGAGGTTGAGCCGGTGCGCGACGCGGGTGGCGATGTAGTCCTTCTCGTTGGCCAGCATCGTCTGGAACTCGCCGACCGCCTCGACCAGGTCGGGCCGGGTGCTCAGGTGGCGCTGCGCGTAGCTGGCGTTGTACATGCCGGCATACACGCCGACCGGGCCCGGCGCGGCATCGGGCACATAGCCCGCGCGCTCCAGGCATTCCCAGCAGATCTCGAGGAACACGCGCTGCTGCGGGTCCATCAGCGCGGCTTCCTTCGGCGCGATGCCGAAGAAGGCCGCGTCGAAGTCCTCGATGCCGTCGATCACGCCGCGCGCCCGCACATAGGCCGGGTCGCGGCGCAACGCCTCGCTCACGCCGGCGTCGAGCGTGACGTCGTCGAAGAAGCTGATGCTGTCGCGGCCGGCCACGAGGTTGTCCCAGAACTGCTCGACGTCGGCCGCGCCCGGAAAACGGCCGGCGGTGCCGATGAGGGCGATGGCGTCGACATCGGCGTCGGCATCGGCGGCCACGGCGCGTTCGCGCGGCGCTTCGATGGCGGCGCGGGCTTTCGCCTTGCCGCCCGGGCGCAGCCGGGTCGCGATCGCCGCGGGCGTGGGATGGCTGAAGAACAGGTTGGTCGACAGCGGCGCGCGCTGGTCGCGTTGGTCGCGCTGGAGCACGGCCAGCACCTGCAGCACGCGCATCGAGTCGCCGCCCAGGTCGAAGAAGTTGTCGTGCCGGCCGACCTCGGCGAGCTGCAGTGCGTGCGCGAAGGCCTCGCACACCGCCTGCTCGGCGGCATCGCGCGGCGCCTCGTAGGCCTGCGCGAGCGCGGGGCGCTCACCGGCCGGCT
>NZ_JBZAYE010001004.1:0-1806 GCF_058244205.1 Variovorax sp. 20P10.2.4 | reverse complement strand
ACCGCCACCTGCGTGGCGGCATCGAGCGGCAGCGCCCAGTGCACGCCGGCATAGCGGTAGCTGTCGAACGAGCGGCCGATGCTCTGCGCGCGCCAGCGCGCGAGGTCGTCGGCCGTGAACAGCGACTCGAGCGGCTGCAGGCAGTCGCCGGCCACCGCGTCACCGATGTGCGGATGGTCGAGCACGATCAGGTCGTAGCGCTCGGCCAGGTCCTCGATCGGATGCGATTCGAAGCCCTCGAGCGGCTGGCGCTCCCAGTGCAGGTTGAGGCCCTCGGCGCGCGCGCGCTCGGCCGCGCGCTCGAGCGCGACGTAGCCGCGCGGATGGTCCCAGGTCAGGCCCTTGATCGGCGCGCCGCTCACAGCGTCTCTTCCCCGATCACCTTGGCCGCGAGCAGGCCGTCGATGCGCTCGGTGCTCCAGCCCAGCTCGCCGAGGATCTCGCGCGTGTGCTGGCCCGCCAGCGGCGCGCCGCGGCGCACGCTCGAGGGCGTGCGCGTGAACTTGATCGGGAAGCCCGGCGTCTTCACCTTGCCCTCGGTCGGATGCTCGTACTCGACGAAGGTGCCGTTGTGGACGATCTGCGGATCGTTCATGACGTCGGCATAGCCGTACACCGGGCCGGCCCAGATGTCGGCCGCGCGGAACACCGCGAGCCATTCGGCGGTGGCGCGGTGGCGCAGCTTCTCGCGCGTGATCGAGAAGATCTCGTCGCGCCGCGCGAAGGTGTCGCGCTCGTCGTCGAAGTCGGCCAGCACCGGCGCGCCGATGGCCTGCGCGAGCGCCGCCATCTTCGGGAAGGCCAGCGCGAGGAAGCCGTCCTGCGTGGCGAACACGCCGTAGGGCGCGCGGATGTAGACGTGGGCATGGGGCTCGGCCGTGCGTTCCTGCGGCTTGCCGGCCACGCTGAACACCGACAGCTCCTGCATCTGCAGTGCGACGATGGCATCGAGCATGTTGACCTGCACCAGCTGGCCCTCGCCGCTGCGCTCGCGGTGCAGCAGCGCGGCGATCACGGCCTCGAAGGCGGTCGAGGCCGTGATGGCGTCGACCAGGTACTGGCCCGCGGGCGACGGCGGCTCGCCGGCGCGGCCGGTGGAGAGCATGGCGCCACTCATCGCCTGCAGCAGCAGGTCCTGCCCGGGCCAGAGCTTGTAGGGGCCGTCTTCTCCGTAGCCCGACATCGAGACGTAGACCAGGCGCGGATTGATCTTCGAGAGCGTGGCGTAGTCCACGCCCAGGCGCTCGGCCACGCCGGGGCGGTAGTTCTGCAGGAACACGTCGGAGCCGCGCACCAGCTCGTAGAGCGCGTCGCGGCCCTCGTCGCTCTTGAGGTCGACCGCGAGGCTGCGCTTGTTGCGGTTGAGCGAGAGGAAGGAGACGTTGATGCGGTTGCCGCGCGCGCCGCCGGCCGAGACGTGGCGCTGCCATTCGCCGGCGACCGGCTCGACCTTGATGACGTCGGCGCCCAGGTCGCCCAGGCGCTGGGCCGCGAAGGGGCCGGCCATGGCGATGGAACAGTCGAGTACGCGAAAGCCCTCGAGGATGGCGGAGGATTTGTTCATGGAGTGTGTTGGCGATGAGGGGTGGGAAGAATTCAGTGCGTGCGCGACGCGGCGGCGAGGTTGCGGCCGGTGGCGGCGTCGAACAGCACGGCCTGCGCGGCATCGAAGCCGACCGCGACCGGGTCGCCGTTCGCGAGGTCGGTGTAGCCCGGCACCGTGACCATCAGGTCGGCGCTCGCGGCGCCTTCCTCGTCGTGCAGCGTGCGGGCGTCGGTGAGCGCGACCGCCACCAGCGACTCGGC
>NZ_JBZAYE010001003.1:0-1814 GCF_058244205.1 Variovorax sp. 20P10.2.4 | reverse complement strand
CGGGCGCGGCTGCCTCGACGCGCGGCGATGGAAGGCGCGCAGCCCCCATACCGCGAGCGCCACGAGCAGCATCATGCCGAGGAAAGCCCCGGCCGAGCCATCGGCGAACGGCGAGGTGCTCGCGGTCGCGGACGAGGAACCGCCGGGCTGCTGCGCGTTGAACATGAGAAAGCCCAGCAGCACCAGCGCGAAGGCGATCCAGGCAAGCCAGTACCGTGGCGGCTTGCCCTCCGCGTCCCCCTCTGTCGCGGATGGCGCGCGGCGCGCCTTGGCGTCCTGTGCCAGCTTCTGCAGGAACTCCACCTGCGCCTGGCTCGCGGGCGGGATCGCATCGCCGAGCAGTTCGCGCACCGTGCGGCCCTCGGTGTCGAGCACCACGGGCTCGGGCAGGAGCTCGCGGCAGTCGAAGGTGTCGAGCAGCGCCGGGCCGCCAGCCAGCCACTCGGAGGGATCCACCGCCACGGCCTGCGCGAACTGCAGTGATCGCACCTCACCGCCCTGCACCAGCCAGACGTCGGCCGCGGGCAGCAGGGCCCGCTCTTCCTTCGCGAGCTCCGCGGAGCACAGCGTCGCGCCCTCGCGCCGCAGCGGCCAGCCGGCCGCCGCATCGCCATCGAGCAGCACCGGCTGCGCGAAGCGCAGCAGGTCGCCGGCCTCGAAGCGGCTCAGTTGCGCGCCGGGCCGCCAGGCATCGAGGATGCGTTGCGCGCGCGCGGCCTCGTGCAGCCAGTCGGCGGGAAACCACAGCCCCGCGAACGGCTGCCGCCCCTTGAGCAGCGGGCGATGCACCTGCGCCGCGGGCATGCGCGGCGACGATCCGGCGTCAGCCATTCGCGCCTCCCTCGGCATGGAAGAAGCCCAGCAGCACGCGCAGCGACAGGTCGAACAGGATCAGCTTGCGGTGCAAGGTCAGCATGGCGGCCAGGCCCGTGTTGGGGCAGACGGCGATCTTCTCGATGCGCTCGGGCGCGTGGTAGACGGTTTCGGCGCCGGCGCTCGAATGCAGCACCAGCGCGCTGCGGTCGGACGACAGGCCCGTCATCGCGAAGCGGCCCCGGTGCGCATCGAAGATCAGCGCGATCGCCTTGTGCGCACCGATCTCGAACGCATGCCAGGCATGCGGATGCTCGCGGTACGGTCCCCGGTAGTCGGGATTGGGCGCATGGATGCGCCAGCGCTCCCGGCCCTCGCCGCCGTCGTCGGCCGAGAGCCGCACCGCGCAGGCGCCCAGGCCGAGCCGCCAGTGCCTGCCACCGGCCAGGAAGACGCGCGTGTCCTCGGGCGCGGTGCCGATCGGCAGCACGGTCGCCGGGCCGGTATCGACGCTGAGGCGGCACAGCATCAGCTGGCCCGAGCGGCGCGCCACGTAGACCAGCGCATCGTCGGCCCACTGGCTGATGCACAGCACGCTGCGCTCCACCAGCGCGGGACTGGCTTCCTCGGGCTTCGGCCGGCTCGCTGCACGCGCCGTCCAGCTCACCAGCCGGCCGGCGCGGTCGAGCAGGCAGACCTTCTGCACGCCACGGTGGCGCAGCCAGGCCATCGGCAGCCACACGCCGAGGCCGGGCGGCGCCGAGAGCCGGTCTTCCTCCTGCGCCTCGACGATCGCGGCGAGGCCTGGCACCTGCCAGAAGTACATCGCCGCCTCGCTGTTGAGCACACCGCCCAGCCGCTTGCCGCCGAAGGCCAGCGCCAGCGGCGCGGCCTGGTCGCGCCACTGCTGATGGCCGATCTTGCCGGCCTTCTTCTGGCCCTGCTGCGGCACGAAGTACACGGCGGCGCCGGGCTGGTCGAGCAGCGGCACCGCCACGTGC
>NZ_JBZAYE010001002.1:0-1816 GCF_058244205.1 Variovorax sp. 20P10.2.4 | reverse complement strand
TGTTGAGCCAGCTCCTCCTGGGGCTGGTCAACGGCTCCTTCTATGCCATCCTGAGCCTCGGGCTGGCCGTCATCTTCGGCCTGCTCAACGTCATCAACTTCGCGCACGGCGCGCTGTTCATGCTCGGCGCGGTGCTCACCTGGATGGCGATGGAATATTTCGGCATCAACTACTGGGTGATGCTGATCGCGGCACCCATCGTCATCGGCCTCTTTGGCGTAGTGATCGAGCGGCTGCTGCTGCGCTGGATCTACAAGCTCGACCACCTCTACGGCCTGCTGCTCACGCTGGGCCTCACGCTGCTCATCGAGGGCGTGTTCCGCTCCATCTACGGCGTCTCGGGCCTGGCCTACGACGCGCCCGAGGCGCTGTCGAGCGCCACCGACCTGGGCTTCATGGTGCTGCCCAACTACCGCGCCTGGGTGGTCGTGGCCTCGCTGGTCGTGTGCATCGCCACTTGGTTCGTGATCGAGAAGACCCGCATCGGCGCCTACCTGCGCGCGGGCACCGAGAACCCGCGGCTGGTCGAGGCCTTCGGCGTCAACGTGCCGCTGATGATCACGCTGACCTATGCCTTCGGTGCCGGCCTTGCCGCCTTCGCGGGCGTGCTGGCCGCGCCGGTGATCCAGGTCTCGCCGCTGATGGGCCAGAACCTGATCATCGTGGTGTTCGCCGTCGTCGTGATCGGCGGCATGGGCTCGATCATGGGCGCCATCCTCACCGGGCTGGGGCTGGGCGTGATCGAGGGCTTCACCAAGGTCTTCTATCCCGAGGCCTCGTCCACCGTCGTGTTCGTGATCATGGTCATCGTGCTGCTGGTGCGTCCTGCCGGCCTGTTCGGCAAAGAGAAGTGAGAGCAGGCGGCATGAACATGAAAAAGATCTCCACCGTCTTCTACGGCCTGCTGCTCGTCGCGCTGGTGCTGGCGCCGTTCTTCGGCGCCTACCCGGTGTTCGTGATGAAGCTCCTGTGCTTCGCGCTGTTTGCCTCGGCCTTCAACCTGCTGTTGGGCTTCACCGGGCTCCTGTCTTTCGGCCATGCGGCCTTCCTCGGCGGCTCGGCCTACGTGGCCGGCCATGCGATCAAGGTCTGGGGCCTCACGCCCGAGCTGGGCCTGATCGCGGGCACGCTGGTGGGCGCGCTGCTGGGCTGGCTGTTCGGCGTGCTGGCCATCCGCCGCCAGGGCATCTACTTCGCGATGATCACCCTGGCGCTGGCGCAGATGATGTTCTTCGTCGCGCTGCAGGCGAGGTTCACGGGCGGCGAGGACGGCCTGCAGGGCGTGCCGCGCGGCAAGCTGTTCGGCCTGCTCGACCTGAGCAACGACCTGACGATGTACTACGTCGCGCTGGCGATCGTGGCGGCCGCCTTCCTGCTGATCGTGCGCACCATCCACTCGCCGTTCGGGCAGGTGCTCAAGGGCATCAAGGAGAACGAGCCGCGCGCGCTGTCGCTGGGCTACGACGTGGCGCGCTTCAAGCTGCTGGCCTTCGTGATCTCGGCGGCGCTGTCGGGCCTGGCGGGTTCGCTCAAGACGCTGGTGCTGGGCTTCGCGACCCTGTCGGACGTGCACTGGACCGCTTCCGGCCAGGTGATCCTGATGACGCTGTTGGGCGGCCTGGGCACCTTGTCGGGCCCGCTGGTGGGCTCGGCGGTGGTCGTGCTGCTGGAGAACAAGATCGGCGAACTGGGCAACCTGCTCGCGCGCATCACCACCATCGACTGGTTCAACACGCTGGGCGAGTCGGTGACCATGGTCACGGGCCTGATCTTCGTGATCTGCGTGCTCGCCTTCCGCAAGGGGATCATGGGCGAG
>NZ_JBZAYE010001001.1:0-1821 GCF_058244205.1 Variovorax sp. 20P10.2.4 | reverse complement strand
CGAGCCTTCCTTGACCTTGTCGCCCACCTTCACCGCCAGCGACTTCACCACGCCGGCCGCGGACGACGGGATCTCCATCGAGGCCTTGTCCGATTCGACCGTGATCAGCGATTGCTCGGCCTTCACCGTGTCGCCCACCTTCACCAGCACCTCGATCACCGCCACTTCGTCGAAGTCGCCGATGTCGGGCACCTTGATTTGTTGTTCGCTCATTTGGACACTTTCAGTTTGAGTGTGAGAGAGTCGACCGGTCCGGCCGAATTGCGATCGAATTCGCAGGCGGCGGCGATCCCCGCCTCCGCCACGTCGCGCGCCGAGCGCGACTTCTGGTCGTACACCGCATGCATGGCGCCGAGCGCGAAGCTGCGTCCCGAGCCGATGCTCCAGAACTGCTTGAACTCGAACACCTCGCGGTAGCTGTAGATGCCGTAGATCCCGCTCGCGTTGGCCAGCAGCATCGTGAACTGGCTCGACTCGTAGGGCTCGTGGTCGTCTTCCTTGGTCTCCATGAAGAACGAGCTCTTGAGCACCGGATGCAGCATCGTGAAGGTGCGGAACACCTCGTGCTTGCTGCCGAACAGCAGCGACTCGCGCGGCTGCGCGGCCAGCGCATGCTGCAGCACCAGGAAGTGCGCCGCGGCGCCGGCCATCGCGAACAGGCTGTGGCCGGCGGCGTCCTCGATCGAGAAGATCTTCTGGTTCGCCTCCTGCCGGTGCGTGAGCCGCGTGTCCCCGAAGGTCACGAGCGCGTCGGCCGCCATGGCGACCTGGCCGTTCTTGCGGACGGCCACGACCGTGGTCATGGGGCCTCGCGCCGGTTCGCCAGGGGCGCCGAGGCCGCCGAAGCAGCCTGGGCGCTCATAGCAGCACGCGGCGGAAGTCGGCGAGCACCTGGCCCAGGTAGGCGTTGAAACGCGCCGCCGAGGCACCGTCGATGACGCGGTGGTCGTAGGACAGCGACAGCGGCAGCGTCAGGCGCGGCACGAACTGCTTGCCGTCCCACACCGGCTTCATCGCGCTCTTCGAGAGGCCGAGGATGGCCACTTCGGGAGCGTTGATGATCGGCGTGAAGTGCGTGCCGCCGATGCCGCCGAGCGAGCTGATCGAGAAGCAGCCGCCCTGCATGTCGGCCGCGCCGAGCTTGCCGTCGCGCGCCTTCTTGGCGAGCTCGCCCATCTCCTGGCTGATCTGCAGGATGCCCTTCTTGTCGGCATCGCGCAGCACCGGCACCACGAGGCCGTTGGGCGTGTCGGCCGCGAAGCCGATGTGGAAGTACTGCTTGTAGACCAGCGTGTCGCCGTCGAGGCTGGTGTTGAACTCGGGGAACTTCTTGAGCGCCGAGACCACCGCCTTGATCACAAAAGCCAGCATCGTGACCTTCACGCCCGACTTCTCGTTCTCCTTGTTGGTGGCAACGCGGAAGGCTTCGAGCTCGGTGATGTCGGCATCGTCGTTGTTCGTGACGTGCGGGATCATCACCCAGTTGCGGTGCAGGTTCGCGCCGCTGATCTTCTTGATGCGCGACAGGTCCTTGCGCTCGACCGTGCCGAACTTCGTGAAGTCGACCTTCGGCCAGGGCAGCAGGCCCAGCGCGGCGCCGTCGGCACCGCCACCGGCCGCGGGCTTGGCCGCGGCGGAAGCCTTGGTGGTCGCCTGACCGCTCATCACGGCCTTGGTGAAGCCCTGGACGTCTTCCTGCGTGATGCGGCCCTTGGGACCGGAACCCTTGACCTCCTCGAGCGGCACGCCGAGCTCGCGCGCGAACTTGCGCACCGAGGGCGAGGCGTGCGGCAGGCCGGCCGACGGACTCTTGGTGGGATC
>NZ_JBZAYE010001000.1:0-1824 GCF_058244205.1 Variovorax sp. 20P10.2.4 | reverse complement strand
TGCCGGTCGAGGTCAGCAGGCGCGGCTTCTGCAGCGCACCGGTGGCATCGACCTCGAAGCGCAGCAGGGTGCGGTAGCTGCCGGGCGCGGTGCGCGCATCGGCGCACAGCGCTTCCCAGACCCGAGTCTGGACCAGGCCGTCGTAGCGCCGGTCCAGCCCCGGCACGATGGCCGGCACGGCGCCGATCTCCACCGGCACCGGCCGCAGCACGAAGGCGTCGCGGAGCTTGCCACCGGGGTTCTCAGCCGTCAGGCCGGTGCCCTCGAGCAGCGCCGCCAGGGCCACGCGCGGCAGGTGCAGGCCCTGGACCGGGGCCGACACGCGGCCCGCGACCAGCGCATCGCTGAACAGCACGGTCTGGTCCGCGATCACCGCGTAACGCTCCAGCGCGGAGGCCAGCGGCTGCGCGGGAATGTCGAATGCCAGTGGCTGCGGTTGCACGGGCGCCGGCACGGCGGCGGCCACGGGATCAGCGGTCGTCGACGCCAGGGCGGGTGCCATCGCCATCCACAGTACGCAAGCGCAAGCCGCCAACCGGTCCGTCAGGTCGCACGCAACGGCGCGTCCCACGGTCCACCCTCCCGCCATGCCCGACCGCAGGCGCCCTGCGATCCGCGTTCTGCATGCTGGGCACCGGACAGGGAAACAGAGGTTGGCGTCAGCACGGCACGAGAACCCTATGCAAAACGCACAGCATCGGCGCGCGAGGTTGCACCGATGTGACAGCGGCGGCACGCGGTGGACTGCGGGGCGCGCGGGCGCCGCTACCCCGCCACCGCCTGGCCGCCGTGCTCGCGCCGGGTCCGCAGCACGGGATCGGGCACCTCCATGCGCCGCGCCTCGAGATGGTGGTGGGCGCGCAGCGTGTGCAGCAGCCCGTAGTTGATGCTGAACTCCTCGGTGTCCACGTCCGCCAGCGCGCCATGCGTGAGGCAGCGGTGCACGATGTCGATCGCCTGCGGATGCGCGCTGACCATGCGGATGTCGTGGATGAAGGCCCGCGCCTCGGGCAGCGGCTCCGAGCGCAGCAGGAAGCCCACGAACCAGCGCCACAGCATGTTGTAGCCCAGGCCCTCGCGCACGCGCTTGGGGTCGGCCAGCGAGTAGACGATCTGCAGCAGCCAGGCGCGCATGATCATGCGCGCGTCCACGCCGCTCGTGCATTCGCGCGTGAGTTCGTTCAGGACGGTGCCCTCGTAGGCCAGCGTGCTGTCGATGGCCTCGCGCAGCGCGACCAGCGCATGGTCGTCGGGCACGAAGGACTGCAGGCGATCGACCTCCACCCACAGCGGGTGCGACACGATCCACACCCAGGGGACGCCGTACCGCTCCACCGGCACCGGCTCGGTTCGAGCGACCTCCACGTGCCTGGACAGCTCCTTGTCCAGGGTCTGCATCGATACGCTCCTGGCAAGGCCAGAAGAGAACTTTTCCCTTGGGTTCTTTTTCTTCATCCAGACTCCTCGTCCACACCGCCACATCGCACGCGGACGATCCGCGCGCGGCGATCGGCGCCTCCCGGCCGGGAGACACCCACCGATTCCTCTAGACGAGCGCCGATCGGCAAACCCGCAGGAAAAAGGCGCGGCCCCTCAGCGGACCCGGACGATCCCCGGCGGGCCGGGGTCGGGGAGCACGGGCGCCACGATGCGCGTGGTGGCGCCCGCGCGCTCGATGGTCACCGCGTCGGCGTCTATCGCCACCAGCCGCACGTCGGGCAGCAGCCGCTCGCCGGTCATGAAGGCCTTGGGCGGCGCGCCGTTGACGGTCAGCACCGCCACCGCGCGATCGTGCCGGCGCATCAGTCCGACCACCGTGACGTT
>NZ_JBZAYE010000100.1:0-17225 GCF_058244205.1 Variovorax sp. 20P10.2.4 | reverse complement strand
CCAGCGACAGCGCGCGCTTCCATTCGGCGATGGTCTGATTCACGCGCTCGCGGTGCGCCGCGAGCAGCGCGCGCCGCTCGGCCAGGGTGGCGCGGCCGCGCAGCGCGAGTGCCGTGTACTCGCGCATCTCGGCGATCGACATGCCGGTGCGGCGCAGCCGGTCCATCAGGTCGAGCCAGCCGATGTGGGGCTCACCGTACAGGCGCCGCCCGCCCGCGTCACGCACCACGCCGGGCACCAGCCCCTGGCTCTCGTACCAGCGGATCGCGTGCACGCTGCGGCCGGTGCGCTGCGCCAGCTCGCCGATCAGGAACGGCGTGCCCTGCGCGACGCCGCGCCGGGCCTCAGCCTCCGGCATCGGCCGCGGCCGGGACCGTCGGCGCGTCCAGCGCCGAGGCCACCAGGCCGGTGTCGAAATACTCGATCAGCTCCTTCACCAGGCCTCCTTCGAGTCGGTAGACGTAGCAATAGCGGTTGTTGTAGCGGTGCCCCGCATGGGTCAGCACGTCGCCGCTGAATTGCACCACCACCCGGTCCTCGTCGGCCAGGACGTGCTCGGTGCGGCTGGTGTAGGGTGTGGCGAACTGGGCGAACAGCGGGTTCAGCAGCTCCTCGCGGATCGCCTTCCTGCCGCGGTAGGTGCGCGACCAGGCGGTGCTGCCCTCGAGCTTCCAGGTGGCGTCGTCGGCGAAGCCCTCGAGGAAGGGCCGGCTGTTGCCCTGGTCAAGCTGGGCGTGGATGTGCTGGATGAGCGCCTTGTTGCTGGCGGTGGTGGTGTTCATGGCGATGTCCTCTTGAGCGTCAATGGAAAGCACCGGGGGTCCGGTGGATTTCATTGGAAGTGCTCGCGTGCACTCGAGGTCAAGCGCCATGAACGCCGGGCGCGAATTCAGCCGCGCGCCGCCTTCGCCTTCGCGACCTCGTTCGCGCCCTGCGCGGTGCCGCTCTGGGGCACCTGCTCGCCCTCGCGCGCGCGCACCTCGTCGAGCCGCGCGGCCAGCTGCTCGGGCGTGTCGCCGCCGATGCCGATCCAGGCGCCCTGCGTGAGCGTGATGTGCGCGGCCTCGAAGGTGCCGGCGCCCGCGCACAGGATGGCGCGCGTGGGTGCGTTCTCGGCCGCCAGCACCAGCATCGCCGGCACCACGGCCTCGGGCTGGAAGGCCTCGAGCATGTCGGGCGGGAACAGGTCCTCGGTCATGCGCGTGGCCGCGGTGGGCGCCAGGCAGTTGACGCGGATGTCGTTCTTCGCGCCCTCGATGCTCAGGGTCTGCATCAGGCCCACCAGCGCCAGCTTGGCGGCGCCGTAGTTGCTCTGGCCGAAGTTGCCGTACAGGCCGCTCGAGGAGGTGGTCATCACGATGCGGCCGTACTTCTGCGCGTTCATCAGCGCCCAGACGGCCTTGGTGCAGTTGACGGCGCCCATCAGGTGCACGTCGACCACCAGCCTGAAGTCGGCCAGTTCCATCTTGGCGAAGCTCTTGTCGCGCAGGATGCCGGCGTTGTTCACGAGGATGTCGACCCGGCCCCAGGCATCGACCGCCTGCTGCACCATGGCCTGCACGGCCTCGAAGTCGGTGACCGAGGCGCCGTTGGCGATCGCCTCGCCGCCCGCGGCCTTGATCTCGTCGACCACCGCCTGCGCCGCGCTCACCGAGCCGCCCGAACCGTCGCGCGCCCCGCCGAGGTCGTTGACCACCACCTTGGCGCCGCGCGCCGCGAGGGCCAGCGCATGCTGGCGGCCCAGGCCGCCGCCGGCGCCGGTCACGATGGCCACGCGGCCCTGGAAGTCGATGCTGCTGTCGTTGCTCATGTCGTCTCGGTCTCTCGGAGGATGGATGGAGGGCGCGTCCGAACCGCACGCGCCGCGGCGCGTTTTACCTCAGAAAGTACCGCGCGGCCGCACCCGGGCGGTCCCGCCAGTCACTCGTGCGACGAGGTTTCGTGCAGGGTTTCGCAGTAGGCGACGAGCTGGTCGAGCTCGGCCGACTTGTCGAAGAAGGCGTCGGCGCCCAGCAGGCGCGAGCGGTCGCGCATCTCGGCGGTGGCGTAGTTGCTGAGCACCACCACCTTCTGGTGCGGCGAACGCTGGCGGCAGGCGTCGAGCACGCCCAGGCCGTTGCCGCGCTCGAGGAACAGGTCGACGATGGTCAGGTCCCAGTCGTCGCGGTGGCGCTGCAGCCAGGCCACGGCCTCGTCCTCGCTGCCGGCCACGGCCAGCACCTCGGTCTCGGTCACGTCCTCGAGGAAACCCACGAGGTTCTCGCGGATCACGGGGCTGTCTTCGACGAGATAGGCCTTGAGACTCATGATCGCCCGCCCCGCGCAGTGCCGCACCGTTGCGGATCGGCCAGGGCGCGGAACGAGGCGGGAGGAAACGGCTGGCGGGCGACGGCTTGCATGGTCCGATCCTCTCAGCCATGCGGCGGTGCAGCGTGAGCCAGCGGCACCGACCGCCTGTAGGCCACGGGCCAAGACGGCTGTCGTCAGCCGGCGGCCGGGCGGCCCGCCGTCAGGCCGCGACGGCCACCCGCTGGCCCTTGCCCACGCCCAGGCGCGTGGGCGACACGTACTGCTCGCGGTAGATCTCGAAGGGCATGGTGTCGGCCATCTCGATGCGCTTCTGCTCCTGGATCGAATCCTCGGTCATGCGCGCGAATATGGCGCGCTGGGCGTCGGAGAAGGGCAGCGCCATCAGCGCGGCGCGGGTCTGCTCGGAGCGCGCGCGGATGAAGCCGATGAAGGAGTTGGCATGCTCGTGCTCGATGGCCGCGAGCACGCGCGCCGAGGGCAGGCTGTCGGGGTTGCCCAGCGCCTCGCGCGCGGCGCGCACCGCCTCGGCATGGGCCGTGCCGCCGTGCGCGGCATCGAGCCGCTCGGCGATCGGCGCGCACTGCTCGACCAGCTCCAGGCCCCAGTCGACCAGCGACACCGGCTGGCCGCCGCGCAGCAGCGCCAGGCCCGGCTCGCGACCGCGCGCGGCCGTCAGGTGCTGGTTGTGCGCCAGGTCGGCGATCTCCTGCGGCGTGTCGTCGGGGCTGTCGCTGAGCAGGCAGTGCAGCAGGAACACGTCGAGGAAGCGCATGGTCTGGGCGTTGATGCCCACGGTCTCGAAGGGATCGAGGTCCATCAGCCGCACCTCGACGTACTCGACGCCGCGCTCGCGCAGCGCATGCAGCGGGCGCTCGCCGGGGTTGATCACGCGCTTGGGGCGGATGGTGCCGTAGAACTCGTTCTCGATCTGCAGCAGGCTGGTGCCGAGCTGGTTGTAGTCGCCGCCGAGGTTGCGGATGCCGATGGCCTCGTAGGCCGGCCAGGGGCGCGTGAGCGCGTCCTGCAGCGAGGCGCCGTAGCCCTCGAGGCTGTTGTAGCTCACGGCCAGCGAGGCCTGCGCGTCGCTCTGGTAGCCCAGGCGGCCCATGCGCAGCGAGGTGCCGTGTGGCATGAACATGCTGCCGTCGCCCAGCGGCTGCAGCTCGTGCGGGCGGCCCGCGACGAAGCTCGAGCACAGCGCCGGCGAGGCGCCGAACAGGTACAGCAGCAGGAAGGCGTGGCGGCGGAAGTTGCGGATCAGCGCGAAATACGCTTCGCTCGAGACCTCGGGCAGCGACCAGTTGTAGTGGATGCCCGAGATGGTCTGCATGCGGCGGCCGTAGCGGTGGCTCAGGCCCATGCGGTAGACGCTCTTGGCGCGGCCCACGTTCGACGAGCCGTAGCGGCCGATCGGAATGGTCTCGTCGGTCGGCAGGCCGCAGGGCATGCTCGAGACCCACATGCGCTCGTCGCCGAGCTGGTCGAGCACGCGGTAGGTGAACTGGTGGACCCGGGTCAGCTCGTCGAGCGCGGCCTCGGCGTCGCCATGCACGCCCGTGATCAGCTCGAGCTGCGACTCGCTGAAGTCGGTCGTGATGTGCGGATGGGTCAGCGCCGAGCCGAGCGCGAGCGGATGGGGCGTCAGCGCGAGCTTGCCGTCGGGCAGCGCGCGCAGGCTTTCCTTCTCGATGCCGCGCCGCATGCCTTTCAACCGCCCGGCCGAGAGCGAACCCAGCCTCTCCTGCAATCTGTTGCTCATATTGTTATGACCCATCAATCTTCTGAGGGGCTGGAAGGTAGCACGGCGGCGCGGGCGCTGCTCGTGCAGGGAAACCCGCTGCCGGCTATGCTGCGGTCCGCTATTTTTTCCATAGCATCACCTTTCGACGCGCTGACGCGATCAGCTCTTTTCGGGGGTCCGTGGCGCAGCGCCGGAGCGGCCCGCGAGGCCGGCCAGGTCGATCTCCTCGGACTGGTAGACGTGGATCTGCGGCGGCCCGTCGGCCATCGCGGCCAGCGCCTTGCCGAAGGCGCGCGAGGCCTCGACGCGGAAATGCACCTGCAGCGCCGCCATGTCGCTCCAGCGCTCGACGAAGGTGAGCCGCAGCGGCTGCAGCGCGTCGGTCGAGACCTCGTGCGAGAGGCAGCCGGGCTCGGCGCGCGAGCGCTGCACGTGCTCGACGCTGATCGCCAGCATGGCCTGCAGGGTGTCGGGCTTGGCGGTGGCATGGCCGATGACGAGGATCATGGGGTGTCTCCTTTCGAGTGTCGCGGGCGCCTCGGCCCGCCGGTTCAGCGTGCGAGCACGCGCAGCAGGAAGGCGTTGAGGTCGCCGATCTCCTCGATGCAGACCGAGTGCGCCATCGCGTACTCGTGCCATTCGATGGTGTAGCCCAGTGCCGCGAGCGCGTCGCGCGACTGCTGGGCGCGCGCGATCGGCACCACCGGGTCCTGCCGGCCGTGGGCCAGGAACACCGGCGTGTCGTGGTTAGCCGCATGGCGCTCGGCCGCGGTGGTGGCCGCGATCGGCAGGTAGCCCGAGAGGCCGACGATGCCCGCGAGCCGCTCGCCGTGGCGCAGCCCGGTCATCAGCGCCATCGCGCAGCCCTGCGAGAAGCCGGCCACCACGATGCGCTCGGCCGCGATGCCGCGCGCCTTCTCGTTGGCGATCAGCGCCTCGATCGTGGCTTGCGAGCGGCGCAGGCCGGCCTCGTCCTCGCGCGCCACCAGGTCGGCCACCGCGATGTCGTACCAGGCCGGCATCTGGTAGCCGCCGTTGATGGTGACCGGGATCACGGGCGCGTTCGGGAACACGAAGCGCACCGGGCCCACGCTCGAGAGGTCGAGCTCGTTGGCGATGGGCACGAAGTCGTTGCCGTCGGCGCCCAGGCCATGCATCACGATCACCGTGGCGGTGGGATGGGGGGCGGTTTCGATCTCGATGGGGGGACGGGACATGGTCGGTGAAAGTCGTGAAAAAGTACGCCAAACAGGCGCGGATGGCCGGACCTTAGCGCATTCGGGCGGCCCGGGACATTGATCCAGCGCAGGGATCCGGTGCATCCCGCGCACCCGGACGGCCGCTCGGCCGACTTGCGCGGCGCGGCCACGCCCCCAAGATGGTCCGCAAGAACCCCAGCGAAGGACCCCGCGTGAGCCATTCCCCACCCCTGGTAGACACCAAGCTCGGCGGCCTCGTGCTGGTCTGCGGCGAATGCGAGGCGCGCAAGGACGGCCCCGCGAAGCTGCAGGCCAGGCCGGTGCGCAAGGAACTCAAGCACGAGCTGCGCGACGTGCCGATTCGGCTGCGCGTGGTGCAGTCCAGTTGCCTGGGCCTGTGCCCGAAGAAGGCGATGGCGCTGGCGGCCGTGGCGCAGGGCCATGCGCCGCTGGTCGCGGAGGTCTGCCGCGACGAGGACGTCGCGGCCTTCGCGCGGGCGCTGGCCAAGTCGGTGCGCTGACCCGCGCCTTATTCCGCCTTGATCCCGTTCGCCTTCACGATCTGCGCATAGCGCTCGTACTCGGCCGCCACCTGGCCCTGGAACTGGCGCTGCGCGAAACCGGTGGCCTCGATGCCCTGGGCCGCGAGGTCGGCGCGCGCGGCCGGCGTGCGCACGATGCGGCCGGCCTCCTGCGCGATCGCGTCGACCACCGGCTGCGGCGTGTTCGCGGGCGCGAACAGGCCGAACCAGGTACCGGCGCGGTAGCCGGGGTAGCTCTCGCCCAGCGTCGGCACCTCGGGCAGCAGCGGATGGCGCTTCTCGCCGCCCGTGCCCAGCGCCACCAGCCGGCCGCTGCGGATGTGCGGCAGCGCCGGGCCCACGGCGATCAGCATCACGTCGACCTGGCCCGCGATCACGTCCTGCATGCCCAGCGGGCCGCCGCGGTACGGGATGTGGGTCACGTAGATGCCGGCCTTCTGCTTGAACAGCTCCATGCCCAGCTGCTGCGGGCTGCCGTTGCCGGCCGACGCGTAGTTGATGCGGCCCGGCTGCGCCTTGGCGGCGCGCACGAAGTCGGCCACGCTGCGATAGCCGGTCTTGGGATTGGCCACCAGCACGAAGTCGATCTGGCCCAGCGACACCACCGGCAGCAGGTCGCGCCGCGCGTCGTAGGGCAGGCTGGCCTGCAGGTTCGGCAGGATGGTGATCGGGCCGTCGGCGCCCACCAGCAGCGAATAGCCGTCGGGCTGCGCCTTGGCGAGCCCGTCGGCCGCGAGGATGCCGGCCGCGCCAGCCTTGTTGTCGACCACCACCGGCTGCTTCCATTGCTCCGACAGCCGCGTCGAGAGGTAGCGCGCGAGCACGTCGGGCGAGCTGCCGGGCGTGTTGGCCACGGTAATGTGGACGGCCTTGGCCGGATAGGAAGCGGCGGGGGTTTGCGCCTGCGCGCCCAGGGCGATCGACGCGCCGGCCCAGAACAGGAGGGCCGGCTTGAACAGGGAGGGGACGCGCATGGAGAACTTTCGGGTACGGGCTGGAGAACGCGCGCGATTCTGTCGCGCCGCCGCCCGCGCGCGAACGACCCATTCGTCAGATGCTTAGGCCGATCCGGGCATAAGCACACGGTTCAAGCCGCGCGCAGCGCGTCCAGTCGGCCGTAGAACGCATCGACCTGCCGCTGCGCGCCCTCGCGCATCGCCGCGTTGCGCAGCGCGCAGCTCGCGGCGTCCTCCACCGCGCCGGCCTCGCCCACCTGGCGCGAGGCGTCCTGCACGAAGCGGCACATCGGATAGCGGCGCTCGCCGAAGGCGCGCAAGGTGGCGTCCGAGATGCCGTGGTCGGCCAGCATCTCGGCCAGCACCACCGCGTCCTCCACCGCCATCGCCCCGCCCTGTCCCATGAACGGCGTCGAGGCATGGGCCGCGTCGCCGATCAGCAGGAGGCGCCCCGCATGCCAGGGCAGCGGCGCCTGCACCTCCTCGACCGCGGTGTAGAGCAACTCCGAGTCCGCACCGAGCTGGTCGAGGAAGGGCCGCGCCGGTCCGCCGAACTCGGCGAAGCGCTCGCGCATGCGCGCGGGCCAGTCCTCCTTCGGATACCAGCGGCCGGCCGGCTCGGCCACGGTGCCGAACAGGTAGAGCCGGTCGTCGGCGATCGGCATGATGCCCAGCCTCTTGCCGATGCCCATCATCATGATCTTGGCCACCAGCGCGCGCGGCCGCTCGTGCACGCTGCGCCAGACGCCGAAGCCGGTGTAGCGCGGCGCGAGCGGTCCCGCCACGTGTTCGCGCAACTGCGAACGGATGCCGTCGGCGCCGACGACCAGGTCGAAGGCCTGCGCCGTGCCGTCGGACAGCAGCACCCGCGCGCGCTCGCCCTCGGGGTCGACCCGTTCCACCGTGGTCGCGAGCCGGATCTCCACGCCCAGCGCCGACAGCCGGCCTGCCAACACGCGGTGCATCTCCGAGCGCTTGATGCCCACGATCGGCGCCGCGCCGCCCTGCGAGCGCGGATAGAACACGTCGACGATCGGCGCGCCGTGGTGGTCGAGGTAGACGTTGCGCCCGTCCTCGATCGCGAAACCGGCCTCGAGGATGCGCGGCAGCACGCCCACCGCGCGCAGCGCCTCGAGACCGTTGCCGTAGATGAAGATGCCCGAGCTCTGGAAGCGCCATTCGGCCTGCTTCTCGATCAGCGTGACGCCGAAGCCCCGGCTCGCCAGCGCGATCGCCGCCGAGCAGCCCGCGATGCCGGCGCCCACGACGAGGATGCGTTCGGGCCGCGTCATGCGCGCACCGCCGCGAGCGCGGCGCTCACCCGTTCGATGTTCGAGGCATTGAGCCCCGCGACGCACAACCGCCCCGAGCCCACGAGGTACACGCCGAAGCGTTCGCGCAGTGCATCGATCTGCGCGGGCGCCAGTCCCGTGTAGCTGAACATGCCGTGCTGCGCCACCAGGTAGCCCGAGCCCGGTCCCAGCGCGCGATGCAGCGCCGTGCGCATCGCGCGCATGCGCAGCCGCATCGCCTCGAGCTCGGCGCGCCATTGCGCCTCGAGCGCGCGGTCCGACAGGATCGCCTGCACCAGCGCCGCGCCTTGTCCCGGCGGGCACGAATAGCTGCGCCGGATGCCGAGCTTGAGCCGGCCCAGCAGCCGCGCCGCATCGGCGCCCGGCGCATGCACGGCGAGCGCACCCACGCGTTCGCCATAGAGCGAGAAGATCTTCGAGAACGAGCTCGCCACCAGGCAGGCGATGCCGCGGCGCACGCATTCGCGCACCGCCCAGGCATCCTCGTCCACGCCCTGCGCGAAGCCCTGGTAGGCCATGTCGAAGAAGGGCAGCAGGCCGCGCTGCGCGATGGTGTCGAACAGCGCGCGCCACTCCTCGTGCGAGGGATCCACGCCGGTCGGGTTGTGGCAACAGGGATGCAGCAGCACGATGTCGCCGGCCGGAAGCTTGCCGAGCGTGGCGATGGCGCCATCGAGGTCGAAGCCGCCGGTCTTGCCGTCGTAGTAGGGATAGTGATCGACGCGCAGCCCCGCGCCCTCGAAGATCGCCGCATGGTTGGCCCAGGTCGGGTCGGGCATCCACACCGTGGCCTCGGGCGACAGGTCCTTCAGCAGGTCCGCGCCGGTCTTGAGTGCGCCGGTGCCGGCCACGGTCTGCACCACCACGAGCGGCGCCGTTGCCACCTCGCCGAACACCAGCCGCCGCACCGCGTCGCGGTAGGGCTGCGCCCCCTCGGTCGGCGCATAGGCGCTGGGCGCATCGGCCTCGGCCAGCAGCGCGCGCGCCGCGCGCACCGAAGCCAGCACCGGCACCCGGCCCTGCTCGTCGCAATAGATGCCGATGCCGAGGTTGACCTTGTGCGGCCGCGGGTCGGCCTTGTAGGCCTCGAACAGGCCGAGGATGGGATCGTCGGCATAGGCCGGCAGTTGATCGAACACGCGTGCTCCAGAAAGAAAAACGAAAGGAAAGGCTCAGAGCCGCGTGCGCACCGACCACAGCTCGGGAAAGAAGCGGTGATCGACCACGCTGCGCAGCCAGCCCACGCCGGCCGAGCCGCCCGTGCCGGGCTTGAAGCCCAGGATGCGTTCGACCGAGACGAAATGGCGCCAGCGGTACTGCGAGAACACGTCGGCGATGTCCATCAGCGCCTCGCCGAGCCGGTAGAGATCGTTCTCGGGCGCCGGGTCGCCGTAGACCTGCAGCCATGCGGCCTCCACGCCCGCGTTGGGCGCGTAGCTCGCCGACCAGTCGCGCTCGAGCGCCTCGGCCGGCACGGGCACGCCGCGCCGGTGCAGCAGCGCGAGCACGTCGTCGTAGAGGCTCGGCGAATTCAGCGCGCGCTCCATGTAGGGCCACACCTCGGGGTTGTTGGCATGCGCGCGCGCCAGCGGAATCGACTTGTTGCCGAGGATGAATTCCACGTGCCGGTACATGTAGGACTGCTGGCCCGAGGCGATGCCCAGCGTGTTGCGGAACTGGTTGAACTCGTGCGGCGTGATGGTCGAGAGCACGTCCCAGGTCTTGGCCAGGAACTCGAGCAGCGCGCGCACCCGCGGCGCGAGCTGCAGCGCGCCGGCCACGTCGTCGGCGCGCACGCGCAGCTGCATGTTCGAGAGTTCGTAGTGGATCGCCTTGAAGCTCAGCTCCTTGCAGTGGGTGATGCACATGAAGACCATCTCGTCGTGGCCTTCGCTGCGCATGTGCTGCAGGCTCAGCAGCAGGTCGTTGCGCTGGTGCTCGAGGTAGGGGTTGCTGCGGCCCTCGAATTGCAGCAGCGGCTCGCCGTCGGTGTCCTGCACCGTGGCCGCGCGCTGGTGGTTGTCGCCGGTCGCGATCGGCTTGACCAGCGAAAGCTCGAGCGCGGGATCGCGCACCGCGGGAATCACGCGCTGCCGCCGGGGGCGCGAGGGGGAGGCCGTCATGTCGTCGTCTCTCTGGCCCGCGTGCTGCGCGGGCCGTGATGGGGATGCGGCGATTCTTCGGCCCCGGGGCCGGCGGCTCAACCTCCGGCGCGCCGGATTTGGTCACCGTTCGTCCGTGACAGGACGATGACGGCGTTCAGGCGGCGCCGTGGCGCCGGGCGTAGGCGCTGGGCGTGAGCCCGGTCCAGCGCTGGAAGGCGCGCGAGAAGGCCTTTTCCGACGCGTAGCCCACCGACTCGGCCACCTGGTGCAGGCTCAGCTGCCGGTTCTTGAGCTTCTCGGCCGCCAGCGTCATGCGGTAGGAGCCCAGGTAGTGCATCGGCGTCACGCCCACCAGCGTGCGGAAGCGCTCGCTGAAGATGGTGCGCGACAGGTAGCTGGCCTGCGCCAGCGTCGCCACCGACCACGGATGGGCGGGCCGCTCGTGCATCAGCGCCATGGCGCGCGCGATGCTCTCGTCGTCGAGCCCGCGCAAGGTGCCCAGGCGCTCGGCCGGCGCGGCGGGACCGGCCGGCGCCGTCGGCGGCTGCGCGTACAGGTGCTCGCAGAGGATGTGGACCAGCAGCAGGTCGGCCATGCGCGCGGCCGAGAGCTGCCAGCCCGGGCGCTGGGCCACGGTCTCGTTGACCAGCGTCTCCATCGCCAGCGCGAGCGAGGCCGTGGTGGGAATCTGCGCCTGGCGCAGCACGATCAGCGGCGGCAGGCTCGCGATGATCGAGCCCAGCCCCTGGGCCGGCAGCCACAGGTGCAGCGAGAACAGCTCGGTGACCGGACCGCCGCCGCCGTGCGAGAACACGATCGGGTGGTCGCCGTGGCGGCCGGTGGAATGCGCGGCGATCAGCTCGCGGAACGGCCGCGCCTCGAGCCCCGGCGCCGACGACACGGTGTGCGCGCCACCCTGCGGCAGCATCGCGATGTCGTGCGGCGCCACCTGCACCGGCTCGGCATCGGCCACCGAAATCCAGTAGGGGGCGCCGGTGCACAGGCGGATCAGCGGGCCGTCCACGCCGGTCGAGTGCAGCGCCCAGGGCGCCGAGAGCGAGAAGCGCGCCGTGACGGCGCGCTCGGACTTGTAGCCCGCGAGCAGGTGGCTCAGTGCGTCGCCGTCGCGTCCCGTGTCCATGCTGTTGCGTCGTGGCGTCCGTGGTCTGTCCGATTCGCGCGGATTATCTGGCATGGAAGCCGGGCGATTCGCCGCGGCGCGCCCACGACGGCGCGGTATGCAACACAATGGCGGCTCGCATGAAGACAACGACCTCGCAACCGAAGCCCCGAATGGCCCACGCAACCTTCGACAGCGAAAGCCAGCTGCGCGACCGCGGACTGCGCGTCACGCGCGCCGCCCAGACCGTGCTCGAGCTGCTCGAGCACACCTCCCAACCGCTCACGCACGACGAAGTCGCCGCGGCCTACACCACCGCCACCGGCGAGGAACCCGACCGGGTCACGATCTACCGCGTGCTCGACCGGCTGGTCGAGGTCGGCCTGTGCGATCGCCGCGTCGGCGCCGACCGCGTGAACCGCTTCGCGCGCCACGTCGAGGCCGCCTCGGGCAACACCTTCGAGTGCGACCAGTGCCACAAGGTGCTGGCCCTGCCCTCCGACCCCGAGCTGCCCAAGGTCATGGGCCGGCTCGGTCGCGCGCTGCGCAAGCAGGGCATCGACACCCGCCGCACCGCGCTCACCCTGCACGGCACCTGCGGCGACTGCGTGCCCGCCGAAGCCGCACCCGCGACCCGGCCCGCCGCCCGCCCTACACGTTCCAGGACGGGAAAGGGTCCGGCAGGTTCTGCCACCACGAGGCGCCGTAGCGCATCTCTTCCTCGGTGAGCAGGCAGGCATCGAGCCGCGCGCGCAGCGCGGCCTCGTCCATGCCGATGCCGATCAGCACCAGTTCCTGCCGCGCATCGCCCGTGGCCGGGTCCCAGTGGCTCTGGATCAGCGCCAGCCCCTCGGGATCGCTGGGCCAGTGCTCGCGCGGCACCGCCGCCCACCAGAAGCCCGCCGCGCCGTAGCGGCAGGCGCCCCCGGCCTGCGACCAGTTGCCCGCGCGCGTGGGCCGGCTCGCGAGCCAGAAGAAACCCTTGGAGCGCACCACGCCCTCCCATTCCTGCTGCACCAGGTCCCAGAAGCGCTGCGGATTGAACGGCAGCCGCGCGCGATAGACGAAGCTGCGGATGCCGTAGGCCTCGCTCTCGGGCAGGTGCTCGCCGCGCAGCTCGGCCAGCCAGCCCGGCGCCTGCTCGGCCTGCGCGAAGTCGAACAGGCCGGTGTCGAGCACCCGGTCGAGCGAAATGCGACCGAACTGCGACAGCTCGATGCGCGCGCGCGGATTGAGGCTCTTGAGGATCGCCATCAGCCGCTCGCGCTCGGCCGCGCTCACCAGGTCGGTCTTGTTGAGCACCAGCACGTCGCAGAACTCGATCTGCTCGATCAGCAGGTCGACCACGGTGCGCGCGTCCTCGTCGCCCAGCGACTGGCCGCGCTGCCGCAGGCTGTCGGCCGAGCCGTAGTCGCGCAGGAAATTGAAGGCATCGACCACCGTGACCATGGTGTCGAGCCGCGCCACGTCGGCCAGGCTCTTGCCGTCCTCGCCCGCGAAGGTGAAGGTCTCGGCCACCGGCAGCGGTTCGGAGATGCCGGTCGACTCGATCACCAGCTGGTCGAAGCGGCCCTCCTTCGCGAGCCGCCCGACCTCGATCAGCAGGTCCTCGCGCAAGGTGCAGCAGATGCAGCCGTTGCTCATCTCGACCAGCCGCTCGTCGGTGCGCGACAGCTCGGCCCCGCCCTCGCGCACCAGCGCGGCGTCGATGTTGACCTCGCTCATGTCGTTGACGATCACCGCCACGCGCCGGCCCTCGCGGTTGTGCAGGATGTGGTTGAGCAGCGTGGTCTTGCCGGCGCCGAGGAAGCCGGACAGCACGGTGACGGGGAGGCGTTGGGGCATGGCGTGGGTCTCGTTGATATGCAACTGCATTGCATTATATGAATGACGCAACACGGTTGCATGTAAAGCGGAAAAGCGTCCGTCGCCGCCGCCTCCGGCCGCGCCGATAGACTCGGGGCCCGCCTCCGCCTTCCCGCCGCCGATGACCCCGCCCGTGCTCTACAGCTTCCGCCGCTGCCCCTATGCGATGCGCGCCCGCCTCGCGCTGGCGGCGAGCGGCCAGCGCTGCGAGCTGCGCGAGGTCGAGCTCAAGCGCAAGCCGCCCGAGATGCTGGCCGCCTCGCCCAAGGGCACGGTGCCGGTGCTCGTGCTGGCCGACGGCACGGTGATCGACCAGAGCCTGGACATCATGCGCTGGGCGCTCGCAGCCCACGATCCGCTGCGCTGGCTGCAGCCCGGCGACACCGAGGCGCTGGTCGCCGCCTGCGACGACCGCTTCAAGCCGCAGCTCGACCGCTACAAGTACCCGGGCCGCTTCGCCGACGCGGTGCAGGCCGAGGCCCGCGAGCTGGGCGCGCGCTTCCTGCGCGAGCTCGAGGCGCGGCTGGCCGCCTCGGCCTTCCTGCTCGGCGCCCACGCCACCCTGGCCGATGCCGCGCTGATGCCCTTCGTGCGCCAGTACGCGATGGTCGAGCCGGCCTGGTTCGAGGCCCAGCCCTGGCCGCGGCTGCGCGCCTGGCTCGCGGACTGGATCGCCTCGCCGTTGTTCGACAGCGTCATGCGCAAGAACCCGCCCTGGCGCAGCGGCGAGGCCGGCATCGCCTTCCCATGAGCACGCGCCTGCATTTCGACCTGACGACGGTCCAGCTCTTCATCGCCACCGCCGAGCTCGGCGGCGTCACGCGCGGCGCCGAGCGCATGCACATGGCGCCGGCCGCGGCCTCGCGCCGCATCCTCGAGCTCGAATCGCAGTTCGGCGTGGCGCTGTTCGAGCGCCGCCCGCACGGCATGGTGCTGACCGATGCCGGGCGCGCGATGCTCGCGCATGCGCGCAACATCACGCACACCGTGCTGCGCATGCAGGACGACGCGGCCTCCTACCTCGGCGGCGAGCAGGGCGTGGTGCGCGTGGCGGCGCCGAAGTCGGCCGTGATCCAGTTCATGCCGCGCGACATCGAGCGCTGCGCCGCCGCCTGCCCCGGCGTGCGCATCGACCTGCAGGAGATGAACAGCCAGGTGGTGCAGCAGGCGCTGCGCCGCGGCACGGTCGACATCGGCATCTACGAGGCCAGCCTCGGCGCCATCGACCTGCCGATGCTGCCCTACCGCGGCGACCGGCTGGTGGCCGTCACCGCGCGCGGCCATGCGCTGGCCGGCCGGCGCGAGGTGGTGCTCGAGGACATCCTGGCCTGCGACCTGATCGTGCTCAACGAGGGCTCGGCGATCTCGATCATGCTGGCGCGGCTGGCCGACGAGACCGGCCAGCTGCTGCGCATGCGCATGCGCGTGGGCGGCTTCGACAGCATCGCGGCGCTGGTGGCGCAGGACCTGGGCATCGGCGTCATGCCGGCGGCGATCGCGCGCCATGTGGCGGCGGGCAGCCGCTTCGCGCGATTGCCGATCCGCGGCGACTGGGCGCGGCGCCAGTTCGTGCTGTGCCATCGCGCCGGGGATTCGCTGTCGCGCGCCGCGGCCAGCGTGGCGCGCGTGCTCGCGGATACGCAAAACGCGAATCCAGCCTCGCCCAAATAGCGATGGCGCCCGGTGCGGGCCTTGCGCACCATCCGTCGCACTTACAGAACGACGGAGACATCGCAGCATGCAACGCAGAAGCTTCACCCTGGCGGCCGCGGCCGCCCTCGCAGCACCGGCACTGGTGCGCGCCGCGAACGAGGCGGCGCCACCGGCCGGCCCCGTGAAGATCGTGGTGGGCTTCGCGCCCGGCGGCGGCACCGACGTGCTGGCGCGCGTCATCGGCCAGAAGCTGGGCGCGATGTGGAACGTCTCGGTGGTGGTCGAGAACAAGCCCGGCGCCACCGGCGCGATCGCGGCCGACTACGTGAGCAAGCAGCCGCCCGACGGCAACACCCTGCTGATGGCGCACGTCAACAGCCACGCGATCGCGCCGGCGCTGCTGACCGGCGTGCGCTACGACCCGCGGCGCGACTTCACGCCGCTGACCCTGGTGGGCGTGACGCCGAACATGCTGACCTGCGCGCCCGCGCAGAAGGCACGCACCCTGCCCGAAGTCGTGGCGCTGTGCCGCGAGCGGCCGGGCCGTGTGTCCTTCGGCTCCTCGGGCATCGGCTCGGCGCAGCACCTGGCTTTCGAGATGTTCAAGCTGCAGGCCAAGGTCGATGCGGTGCACGTGCCCTACAAGGGCTCGAGCGCCCTGATCGTCGACCTGCTCGGTGGGCAGATCGACTACGCCTTCGACACCATGACCGCGGCCACGCCCTTCGTGAAGCAGGGCAAGGTGATCGCGATCGCGCAGACGCGGCTGCAGCGCGCGCGCAGCCATCCCACCGTGCCCACGCTCGCCGAGTCGGGCTTTCCGGGGCTGGACGCGGCCTCGTGGTACGGCCTGGTCGGCCCGCGCGGCATGGCCGCGCCGATGGTGCAGCGCATGAGCGAGGACATCAACCGCGTGCTGGCCCTGCCCGACATCGCGCAGCGGCTCGACGAGTTCGGCGCCGAGGACGCGGGCGGCAGCCCCGAGAAGTTCGGCGCCTTCATCGCGAGCGAGTACGCGAAATGGGGCCGCATCGTGAAAGAAGCCGGCGTGCGCGCCGATGCTTGAGACCATTTTCCTTTCCCCCTGAAAGACGCCAACCGATGAGCGACACCTCCTCCTCCCGTCCCCTCCCCTTGGCCGGCGTGCGCGTGCTCGACGTGAGCCAGGTCATGGCCGGCCCCTATGCCTGCATGCTGCTGGCCGACCTCGGCGCCGACGTCATCAAGATCGAGCCGCCGCAGGGCGGCGACCAGACGCGCGGCGCCATGGGCTTCAAGCTCAAGGGCACGGACAGCATGGGCTTCCTCAACATGAACCGCAACAAGCGCTCGATCGCGCTCGACCTCAAGTCCGACAGCGGGCGCGAGGTGCTCTACAAGCTGGTAGCGCAGGCCGACATCCTGGTCGAGAACTACCGCCCCGGCGTGATGAAGCGGCTGCGCACCGACTACGAGACGCTCAGCGCGATCAACCCGCGGCTGGTCTACGTCAGCATCTCGGGCTTCGGCCAGACCGGGCCCTGGGCCGGCCGGCCTGGCTTCGACCTGATGGCGCAGGCGATGTCGGGAATCATGAGCGTGACCGGCCATCCCGACGGCCCGCCCGCCAAGGCCGGCGTGCCGGTGGCCGACATCGGCTGCGCGCTGTTCGCCACCTACGGCATGCTGTCGGCCTACATCGGCGCCAAGGCCACGGGCCGCGGCCAGTACGTCGATGCCTCGCTGTTCGATTCCGCGCTGGCCTTCTCGATCTGGGACATCAGCGAGTACTGGGGCACCGGCCGCGAACCCGAGCAGCTCGGTACCGCCAACCGCATGAGCGCGCCCTACCAGGCGATGAAGGCGGCCGATGGCCACTTCGTGATGGGCGCCACCAACCAGAAGCTGTGGCAGACGCTGTGCGCCACGCTGGAGCGGCCCGACCTGCTCGATGACGCACGCTTCGCGACGGTGTCGCTGCGCCTCGCGAACCGGCACGCGCTGATCGAGAGCCTCGAGCGCAGCTTCGCGCAACAAGGTTGCGAACACTGGATCGACCGGCTGCTGGCCGTGGGCATTCCGGCCGGGCCGATCCTCAGCTACCCCGAGGCCTTCGAGAGCGAGCATGGCCGGCACCGCCGCATGCGCATCGAGATCGACCATCCGGTGGAGGGCAAGGTGCCCAACATCGGCTTCGCCGTGAAGATGGGCGGCACGCCGCAGCAGGTGCGCCGCGCGCCGCCGCTGCTCGGGCAGCACACGGCCGAGGTGCTGGCCGAGCTCGGCATCGATGCGCCGGCACAGCGCGAGCTGGCCGCGGCCGGAGCCTTCGGGTCATGAGCGAAGGCAGCGTCCATCTCTCGGTGACGGCCGGCATCGCCACGCTGGTGTTCGACCGCCCGGCCGCGCGCAATGCCATGACATGGACCATGTACCAGTCG
>NZ_JBZAYE010000010.1:0-38275 GCF_058244205.1 Variovorax sp. 20P10.2.4 | reverse complement strand
GGTGTCGGCCGTGGCGCTGCGGCGCATCGCGATCCCCGCGCCGCGCGCGCTCAAGCCTTCGCGGGCGGCAGCGCCAGCGGCTTCGGCAGCCGGATGCGGATGAACTCGTTGCCGTCCACCTTGTTCGGCAGGCGCGAGGGCGAGCCACCGGGGTAGTTGTTGTCGTTCACCAGCATCAGCGTCTGCGCGTCGGCGATCGTGACCACCTCCACGCACTCCATCGGGAAGGCGAAGATGCCGTCGATGGTGGCGTCGCCGCCCAGGCCCTTCGGGTCCTTCAGCGCCATCAGGTCGACGATCTCTTCCTTCTTGAGGTAGCCGCTGCTGTCGACCTGCGCGAGGTCGATCCTGTAGACGCGCTTGAAGCGCGCTGCGTTGCGCCAGGTGCCCGAGGCCGGGAACTTGCCGCTGCGCACGTCGCCCGCGCCGCTGTCCTTCTCGACCACGAGGAACTCGGTGTCGTTGATCGCGACCATGTCGTTGACGCTGTAGACCTCGGTCTCGAGGTTGCCGTCGCCGTTGATGCGCTGGCCGGTGCTGACCTTGTAGGCGTAGACGCGCGGCTCGAAGTTCTGCGAGGCCAGGTCGAACACGCTGATGATGCGGCGCTGCGCGTTGTCGCCGTTCATCTCCTTCTCGTACATCGCATAGAGCTTGGTGCGGCTGGCGTTGATCGCCATGCTTTCCAGGCCGCCCGAACCGCCGAGGTTGGCCACCGAGGTGTTCGACTGGATGTACGGGTTGTTCGGCGTCTGCACCAGCGGATTGCCGCCGATCTTCGCGAGGTTGGGCATCTGCACCTCGCGCGCGACCAGCCGGCCCTGGCGGTCGAACTTCAGCAGGAAGGGACCGAACTCGTCGCCGATCCAGAAGTTGCCCTGCGCATCGATCTGCAGCGACTCGGGGTCGATGTCGTAGCCGGTCAGCAGGCGGCCCGAGACGATCGCCGGGTCCACGGCCAGCGTCTGGCCGGCCGGCGACACCGAGGCGCCGGGGTAGTTGACCATGTCGGCCACGGCCGGGTAGCCGAGGTTGCGGTAGGGATCGCTCAGGCGGATGTAGCTCTGCGCGCTGAAGGACGCGAGCGTCTCGCCGGTCTGGAAGTTGGCCGGGATCACCTGGCCCTTGGCCCAGTCGAACTTCACCGCGTAGATGTGCAGCAGGGCATCGGGCGAGGCGGCGCGGCCGCCGAAGCCGTTGTCCTGCATCGCGTAGAAGACGCCCGGCATGCCGCTGGGCACCAGCGCCGAGAAGCCCTGCATCGGCTGCTTGCCCTGGAAGGGCAGGGTGTAGCCGTAGGTGTCCTTGGCGCGCGTGTAGTCGCCGTCCGAGATGAACTGGCCCGAGGTCGGGCCGGCCACGTAGCTGTCGGCCGGCAGCACGGCACGGCCGGTCAGCGTGGGGGCCGTCACTTCGGGTTCGGCCACCGGCGCGGGCGCCGGTGCGGGAGCGGGGGCCGGTGCGGGTGCCGGCACGAAGGGGAAGCCGCCACTGCTTCCGCCGCCGCCGCAACCGGCCAGCAGCGCGCCGCCCGCGCCGAGCAGCAGGCCGCGGCGCTGGATGTTGTTCTTCGATGTCATGTCTGGGTCTTCGCTGCGATTCAGAAGGGCGCCGGTGCCGACGTCATGTCGGTCAGCATGTTGGTCTGCAGATCGATCACGAAGTGCTGCGTCGGCGCGCCGCGGGCGAGCTTGAGCAGGATCTGCATCAGCGGCTTGAAGCGCGCCTGGAACACCGCATGGGCCGGGTTGTCGTTCATCACCTGCTGGCTGCCATTGAGCGCCAGCGCGGTGTTGGTACCTTCGAGCGCCTGGGCGATCAGCTTGTACTGGCGCGCGCGGTCGGCCGGGATGTCGGTGAACGCGAGGTCGCCGGCATTGGCCAGGCGCACGAAGTCGCCCGCCAGGTCGATCGCCTTCCACTGGTTGAAGTCCTCCAGCCGCATGCCGTTGGCCCCCGCGAGCGCGCGCGCCCTGGCTTCCGCATCCGCGTAGTCCTTCGCATAGGCCGCCTGCTGCGCGCTGCCGTCGCCGCCCGCGTCGCCCAGGCACGAGAAGAAGGCGTTGCTCAGCAGGCCGCGGTTGCCGGTGTTGCCCAGTTGCTTGAGCGTGACCTTGGTCTGCAGCTGCGACAGCACCAGCAGGTCGGAGCCGTAGATCGGGCTCTTCACCAGTTCGCGCATCTCGCAGCGCCAGTCGTCGTTGAGCAGCCGCAGGCGCACCAGCTCCGACATGTAGCGCGTGCTGAACTCGCCGTAGCTCTTCGCGTCGAGCACGGTCCGGTCCCACAGCACGCCGTTGCTGCCGCCCGGCAGCCGGCCCGGGAAGTCGGTGAAGAAGCGGTGTTCCTCGCGGTACAGGTCGAACAGCTCGTCGAAGCGCGCCACGTTGTCCAGGCGCACGGTCTGCACGTCGATGTGCGTCGCGTCCTTGAAGGTCAGGAGCTTGTAGGCCGGCACGTAGGCGGCCATCGACGGTGCCTGGATGTTCACCAGGCCATGGCCGTCGTCGTAGTTGCGCACGGCGGTGTCGTTGAAGTGCATGTGGCCGCCCACGTGCACCTGCAATCCGGTGTCGGCCAGTGCCTTGGTCACGTCCTCGGCGGGACGGCGCACCATCTGCATCTTGCCCGCGCCGAGCAGCGCGATGATGTCGTCGGAGGCGCCGTTGAAGAACTCGCTCATCGGGAAGTGGCTGAAGGCCACGACCTGCTTGCCCTGCTTCTTGCCGCGTGCCACCACGTCCTTGAGCCACGCGATCACGTGCGGCTTGTGGGTCAGCATCTTGTTGTAGCCGGCGTCGCCCGAGCCGTTGAAGTCGTTGGGGCCGGTGCCGGTGGGCACGTAGACGTTGGCATCGATGCCCACGAGCCACAGGCCTTCGACCGGCTCGACCAGGTAGCTGGTGTCGGGCACGTCATGGCAGAAGGTGTAGCCGTCCTTTTTGTAGGTGCCGCCCGCGCCCTGCGCGCAGATCTCGAAAGTGCGCTTGCTCCAGGCCGCCTGTTCCTTCGCCTTCGCGAAGTCGTAGTTCTGGTAGCTGTAGCTGCTGTAGGGGGTCTCGAAATAGCGGTAGCCTGCCTTGGGCATCAGGCCGTGCTGGTCGAGCGCCTCGGTGATGCCCGCGTAGCCCTGTTCCTTGACTTCCTCGGTGCAGTAGCTGCTGTTGACCTTGGCCCATTCGCCGCTGTAGTTGGACGCCGCGCAATCGCCGTTGCCGCCGCGGCTGTAGATCGGCTGGGGCGCGCCGACGCGGTTGGTCGTGGGGTCGATGCCCAGGTAGTCGGCCTTGCCGCCCGCGCGCTCGAGCGGCTTGTTCGGGTCGTGGTTGCCGGGGGCCGCGAAGAACTGGATGCCGTGCTTGTTCGCATAGTCGTCCAGCACCTTCTTCAGGCCGCGCATGTGCACCGGTTGTCCGTCGTCCGAGAAGTCGCCGGGCAGCGCGATCAGCTTCACGCCGCGCGCCACCGCGTCGTCGAGCGCGGTGATGAAGGCGAAGTAGTTCTCGTTGAACAGGCGCGTCGAGGTCATCTGCGCATGCATCAGGCGGATCGTCGCGTTGCGGCCCGACTTCTGGTTGAACACGCCGGGGAACGAACCGTCCTTGAAGTTGGCGTAGACGTCGTGGAAGTGGATGTCGGGCATGAACGCGACCTGCACCGGCGGCGCGGACTCGGCCGGCGGGGGCGTGGTCTGGCCGGGGTTGGAGCCCGGGGGCGGCAGCGGGAAGAAGCCGGCGTTCTGGTTGTCGCTGCCGCCGCAGGCGGACAGCAGCAGCACCGCTGCGGCGACGGCGATCGTCGAGGTCGCGCGCGCAGTGCGAGGAAGGGAAAAAATCATGAAAAAAGATCCGCGAAAAAGGTGACGAAACGCCCGCCGCCCCTGCGAAGGGGCCGGCGGGCGCGGGGCGGATCATGCGGGGGTCGTATGACCTCCCGGTGGCAGATGCATGACATAGGACGACTGACTGCACGCTGACGCTGAAGTGAAAAGTTCGCATCGAACGCGCAGCGCTTCATGGGCCGCCGCCGGACCCCGCCGGTCGCGCGCAAGGCGGAATCGCCCGCGCCGCGCCATGGCACCATCGCCCCCATGCACGAGCCCTCCCGCCGCATCCCCTACCGCACCTGGCCGGGCGCCCTCGCGGTCTTCCTCGCCATCGCCGCCTATGTCGGCGGCCTGATCTTCTGGGACCGCCACACGCCCGGCGCGCGTCCGCTGCCGGCCGGCGAGACCGTGTCGGTCGGCCATGCGCGCTTCGAGCCCGCGCGCGGCTGGCAGATGGACGTGGCGCGCTCCAAGGCCGGGCGCTCGCTGATGCTGTTCAAGGGCAACCACAAGTTCCTCGTGACCACGCTGCCCTGGGCCGGCGGGCCCGACGGTCCGCTGGTGCGGCAGCAGCGGCTGATGGAGCGCGGCCAGGGCCTGAGCATCGAGGGCGACGTGTCCGACTTCGTCACCATGTGGGGCCTGCAGGGCAAGACCTTCGCCTACTACGGCAGCAAGATCGCCGGGCGCTTCTGGCAGGTGGTGGACCAGCGCCGCAAGTCGCTGGTGCAGATCGACGTCTACGGCGGCAGCGACGGCCTCGACGAGGCCATGGCCGACGCGCGCAGCATGCTCGAGTCGATGGACCTGGAGGCGCCGCTGTGAGCCACGACGCCACCACCGCCTTCGACAGCGACGAGTCGCCGTGGCCGGTCGGCACCGACTCCTTCTTCCAGCCGCGCCGCGCCGCCTTCTGGCTGCTGAGCGCGCTGATCGTCAACGGCCTGTTCTACACCGTGCAGATGTTCTCGATGGGCTTTCGCGTGGTGCCCATCACGGCCTTCCTGGGGCTCGTGGTCTGGGGCCTCTACACGCTGGCCTTCCTGCTGGTGTTCCGCACGCTCGACCTGCTCGAACAGCATCCGCCCGAGGCCTTCGTGCTGGCCTTCGCCTGGGGCGGCATGGGCGCCGTGTATTTCGCGGCGCCGGCCAACATCGCGATCCAGAGCCTGTGCGCCAAGCTGATCTCGCCCGAGTTCGTGGCGGCCTGGGGGCCCGCGGTCGCGGGACCGATCACCGAGGAATTCCTCAAGCTCGCGGGCGTGGTGCTGCTGGTGCTGGTGGCGCGCAACCAGTTCCAGACCTATCTGTCGGTGCTCATCGTCGGCGCCATGGCGGGGCTCGGTTTCCAGGTGGTCGAGAACCTGACCTACACCGTCAATGCCTCGATGCGCTTCCCGCTCGAGAACCAGGTCTACCCGGTGCTGCTGAACCTGCTCACGCGCGGACTCATGAGCGGGCTGTGGAGCCACGCGGCCTACACCGCCATCGCCTCCTTCGGCGTCGCCTGGTTCCTGCTGCATCCCGAGCGGCGGCTGGCCACGCGCATCGGCGCCGCCGTGCTGTGCTTCGTGCTGGCCTGGGCCATGCACTTCGTCTGGAACTCGCCGCTGCTCGAGGACTACTTCGACGGCGGCTATGGCCAGATGGCGCTGCTGCTGTTGGTCAAGGGCATCCCGGTGCTGATCGCGGCCTGGCTGTTCTGGCGCGAGGCCGCGCGCGAGAACGGCGCCTATCTGCACGCGCTCGCGGCCTACTTCGTGCCCGAGCGCGAACTGATCCGCGACGACGAGTGGGTGCGCCTGGGCGAACCGCTGGCACGCTGGCGCGTGCGCCGCGAAATGGGCCGGGCCTTCGGCGCCCGGGCGCGGCGGCTCAAGACGCGGCTGCAGCGCGAGCAGCTGCGGCTGATCCGGCTCGCGGGCACCTATGGGCGCGGACCGCAGACGCTGGCGAGCGAGCTGGCGGTGCGGCGGATTAGGGCGGCGCTCGAGCCCTTGATCCAGGCGCCGCGCGACGCTACTCGCGCAGGGTGAACACGATCGAGAGGTAGGAGACGGGCCGTTCGCGCAGTATCTCGGCCCCGTGCAGCGCGCGGGCATCGAAAAGCAGCGAGTCGCCGGCCTTGACCTCGAGCGTCCGGCTGCCGTAGCGGTACTTGACGCGTCCCGAGAGCATGTAGATGAACTTCACGCCGGGATGCTGGAACGCCGGGTAGGGCGTGGCCTCGTCGGAGAGTTCGATCAGGTAGGGTTCGACGAACAGGTTCCCCGACAGCAGGTGGCCGAGCAGCGCATAGTGATAGCCTTTGACGGCATCCACGCGCTCGATCTTCAGGCCCTTGCCCGCCGGCACATGCGACATGTCGAGCCGGCGCACCTGGTCGGCGAAGAAGCGCGACATCGGCACATCGAGCACGGTCGCGATCTTGTCCAGCACCTCGATGGAGGGCGACACCAGGCCTCTCTCGATGCGCGACATCATCGACCGCGACACGCCCGCCTGGGTGGCGAGCGCGCCCGCGGACAGGTCGGCGGCCAGGCGCTGGGCGCGGATCTGGACGCCCACCTTGATCGAGGTCGTGCTGCGTTTCGGTTGGGCCGAATCCTTCTGGCGCGCGCTTCGCGGCGGGCTCTGCTTCTGCAGCGTCGGAAACGGCGAAGCAATCTGCTTCTTGGGCATCAGCCGCACCTTTCTGTGAGGTTCGCGGAGCCGGCTTCCAGGTCAGAACACCTGCCTCAGGAACTTCCGGACCCGCTCGTCGGCGCCTTCGCCGAAGAAGACATCGGGCCGCGCGGTCGCGGCGATGGTACCCGCCTCCATGAAGACCACCTTGTCCGCAACCGCCTTGGCGAATCCCATCTCGTGCGTGATGCAGATCATGGTCATGCCGTCGCGCGCGAGCAGGATCATCGTCTCGAGCACTTCCTTGACCATCTCCGGATCCAGTGCCGAGGTCGCTTCGTCGAAGAGCATGACGGAGGGGTTCAGGCACAGCGCCCGTGCGATGGCCACGCGCTGCTGCTGCCCGCCCGACAGCTGCGAAGGAAAGGACGAGGCCTTGCCCGCCATGCGCACCTTGTCGAGATGGGCCATGGCGATCTCCCTGGCCTCGCGCTTCGAGCGCCGTCGCACCCAGGTCTGCGCGAGCGTGCAGTTCTCGAGCACGCTCAGGTGCGGGAACAGGTTGAACTGCTGGAACACCATGCCCACGTTGGCGCGCACGCGATCGGCGTGGCTGGCATCGGGCGAGATGGCGATGCCGTTGACCTTGACTTCGCCCTGCTGGTAGGGCTCCAGGCCGTTGATGCAGCGCGCCAGGGTGGACTTTCCCGAGCCCGAGGGACCGCAGATCACGACCCGTTCGGAAGGGCGGACATCGAGATCGATGCCGTCGAGCACGGGGTGTTCGCCGAAGCGCTTGGAGAGCCCGCGCACCGCCACGATGGCCGGTGCCGCGGAGGAGGATGCCGAGCTCATCGCCGCCTCAGGCCATCTCGTGGAAGATCGCCGCCGCCGGGCTGTCGGGCCAGGCGAGCAACTGGCCGCCGCTGATCTTGGTGCGGCCGTAGACGATCCAGGCGTCGTCGACCGTGCCGATGAATTCCTCGACGACCAGTTGATCGGCGTGGGCGTTGGCGACCGAGACGAAGCCCAGGCCCGCGTCGTACTTGCCCTCGACCAGCCCCCTGCTGACTTCCGCCACGGTGGCGACGTACTCGATCTTGTCCCAGCGCGAGGCATCGGTGTAGTCGAGCGTCGGCGCCATGACCGCCAGCGTGCCCGATCGTGCCGCCGCCTTGCGCCGGATGATGGCCAGGTCCTGGCTGGGCGAGATGAAGGTATCGACCACGTAGAGGCCCTCGAGGTACTTCGCGACCGTGGCCATCGTGGCGGGGTGGACCGCGCACTGCACGAGGAAATCGGCCTCGCCGTCGAGCACGGCCCGGGCGCCTTGCTCGAAGTCGACGGCGAGTTCGACGCCGGCCTTCCGGTCGATGCCATGGAACGCGAGGTAGTTGCGCGTGACGTATTCGTGGTTGCTGCCCGAAGGGCCGAGGGTGATGAATTTCATGAGGGGCTTTCGTGTCAGTTCGAGTGCTTGAATGCGCGTTCCAGCCGACGCATCAGGAGCATCAGGCTGTAGTTGATGACGAGATAGACCAGGCCCGCGCCGAGGAACACCTCGTACGGCGCATAGGTTTCCGCGCTGAGCAGGCGCGCGGTCCCCGTGAGGTCCAGCAAGGTGACGGTGCTGGCCAGCGAGGTGGCCTTGCAGGTGAGGATGACCTCGTTGCCGAAGGCCGGCAGCGCGATGCGCGCGGCCAGCGGGAACTCCACGCTCAGGAAGGCTTGGTAGCGCGCCAGGCCGAGCGAGAACGCGGCCTCCCTCGCGCCCTTGGGCACGGCCGCCAGGGCGGCGGCCAGCGTCTTGCCCGTGTAGGAGGCGGAGTTCAGCGCCAGCGCGATCACCACGCACCAGAAGGGATCGCGCAGCACGGGCCACAGGAAGGTGGCCTGCAGCGACTGGAACTGTCCGGCGCCGTAGTAGAGCAGGAAGACCTGGACCAGCGAGGGCGTGCCGCGGAAGAACACGATGTAGGCGTGCGCGAACGACCGGGCCGCCGCGTGGCGCGCGTTCTTGGCCAGGGCCAGGGGCAACGCGAGCAGCGTGCCGAAGAGGATGACCAGCGCGGTCAGCTCCAGGGTCAGCAAGGCGCCCTTGCCCAAGGCGGGCAGGACCGACCAGACGATGGCAATGTCGAACACGCTTCAGGCTCCGAGGTAGCGCGAGGCACGCCGTTCCGCGCGCTCGAGCAGCAGGGTGGCGGCGCCCGTCAGCACCAGGTAGATCAGCGCGACCGCGAGGTACATCGTGAAGGGCTGGCGCGTCGCGCCCGATGCCTCGGCCGCCTTGCGCATGAGTTCGTCGCAGCCGACGATCGACACGATCGAGGTCTGTTTGAGCAGCACGATGGACTGGTTGCCGAAGGGCGCGAGCGCCGTGCGCGCCGCCTGGGGCAGGATCACGGTCCACAGCGCCTGCGTCTTCGACAGGCCCAGGGTCCATGCGGCCTCGCGCTGGCCGGCATTCACCGAGAGCAGCGCGCCGCGGGCGATCTCCGCCGCGTAGGCGCCGAAGGACAGCGAGAGCGCGAACACGCCCGCCGCGAAGGCATCGATCTCCACGTACCGGCCCGTGAGCTTCGCGAGCGTCAGCGATCCGCCGAAGTAGACCGCGAACACCACCAGCAGGTCGGGAATGCCGCGGATCAGCGCGGCATAGAGATAGCCCGCGCCGCGCAGCAGGCGGTTCTGGCGCAACTGCAGCCAGCAGCCGATGACGCCGAACAGCGATCCGACGACCAGCGAGGCGAGGGCGAGTTGCACCGTGGCCAGCGCGCCCAGCAGCAGCTGCGATCCGAAGCCGTGAAGAATGCTCACCGCGTGCCGCCTTCTACATCAGCTTGAAGGGAAAGTACTTGGCCGTGATGCGGTCGTAGGTCCCGTCGGCGCGGATGGCGGCCAGCGCGGCATTGACCTTCTCGAGCAGGGCGGTGTCGCCCTTGCGCACGGCGATGCCGTTGCCGTCGCCGAGCAGGCCGCCCTTCAGCTCGGGCCCGACGAAGGCGAAGCTCGCGGCCTCCGGCGTCTTCATGAAGCCGATGAAGTAGGTCACCATGTTGCCGAAGATGTAGTCGACGCGGCCCGCCACGAGGTCCAGCTCGGCCGCCTGCGGCGTGTCGTAGAACTTGAGGTCCGAGGACTTGTAGTTCTGGCTCAGGTAGGCGGCCTGGATCGAGCCGCGTTGCACGCCGATGCGCTTGCCCTTGAGCGCATCGGGGCCGGTGTCATCGGACGCGCCTTTCCTGGCGACGAAGCGCGAGATCGTTTCCTTGTACTTGTCCGAGAAGTCCACCCGCTGGCGGCGCTGCTCGGTGATCGCCATGCTCGCCACGATCAGGTCGAACTTCCTCGCCATGAGGCCGGGGATGATCCCGTCCCAGTCCTGCGCCACGATCTCGCACCGGGCCTTCATCTTCTCGCACAGGGCATGGGCGATGTCCACGTCCCAGCCCTGCAGGCCGCCTTGCGCGTCCTTGAAGCTCCAGGGCGGGTAGGTGCCTTCGGTCGCGATGCGGTAGCTCACGGACTGCGCCTGGGCGGACAGCGCGAGTCCCGCGCCGAGCAGGAGGGTGAGGGCGAAGCGGCGATCGAGCCGTGGCTTCGACATCGAGACGGTCATGGGGTACCTCGTCGTGAGTGCTGGAAGGCCCCGATGATTCGCGCGTTTCAGGGGGCGTACAAGTCTTGCGCCACGCGCAAAACCTCCAATGAGGACTCACCAGGCGGTCCCATCGGTCACCGATGGCCTCTGTTGCATGACATGCAAATCCTGTCAGGGATGACACGCGCCGGCGGTCCGGAAACCGGCGCGAAAGGCGATCCTCGTTGGCTTGTATCGCCGTATACAGCGCCCATGGATCGGTCGAGGACAGAATCCTCGGATACCCCTCGAGGCCATCGCCTCGTCCATTGCATCAAGGATGTCCCCATGAGTGAAGTGCAACGCCTGCGCCTGCCCGACAACGATCCGACCTTCGGCAGCAACAAGGTCTTCGACCTGTTCCAGTACGCGCCGGCCGTGAAGGCCGGCGGGCTGGTCTTCATCGCCGGCCAGGTCGGCATTCATGCCGACGGCACCGTGCCGGAGCGCGTCGAGGAACAGATCGAGCTGGCCTTCAAGCGCCTCGGTGCGATCCTCGCGCATGAAGGGCTGGGCTTCGAGGACCTGGTCGAACTGGTGTCCTATCACGTGCGCATCGACGAGCAGCTCACGGCGTTCCGCGAGATCAAGGAGCGCTACATCGTGCGCGACTTCCCGGCCTGGACCATCCTGGGCGTGGCGTCGCTGGCGCGGCCCAACCTGCTGATCGAGATCAAGGCCGTCGCCGCGGCAAGATGAGCCTTCGGGCATTCGTCCCGTGACCCGGAAGCCGCGCCGCATCGAGACCTGGCATCCCGACGACGAGGTCGTCGAGCCCTTGCTGAGGGCGATGCACCTCGGGCGGCGGCGGGTCTACCGCCAGGGTGAATTCCTCTACACCCAGGGCGAGGTCGACCCGAGCTTCTATCTCGTCCTGCGCGGGCATGTGCTGGTCTCGTCCATGCGCGAGGACGGCAGCGAGTTCACGCTCGAGACGATGGGGCATCGGGCCGTCTGCGGCGAGGCGGCGGCGTTCGACGGCAAGCCGAGCTTCACCTCGGCCTTCGCGCTCGACGAGGTCGAGGTGATCGCCTTTCGCGCGGACCAGACCGCCGCGGCTTTCGCGACGCATCCCGAGATCGCCGTGGCCCTGCTGCGCATCGCATCGCGCAAGCAGCGCATCATCGCCGTGCGCGCCAACTACCTGGCGTCGCTCAAGCCGCAGGCGCGCATCGCCGAGCTCCTGCATCGGCTGGCGGAGCAGTACGGCCTGGCCGAGCAGGGCGCGACCGCCATCGGCGTCTCCCTCACGCACCAGCAGATCGCGGCATTGACCGGCACCACGCGCGTCACGGTGACGCGCGCGCTCAAGCGCCTGCGCGAGCAGGGCGACATTGCCGTCGAGGACAACCGGGTGCTCGTGCCCGACATGAAGCGGCTGATGCAGGTCGCGGCGAGGCGCTAGCAAGGGCGCGGCCGGGTCCGGCATGGGCCGCCTTCGAAACCAAAGCCGGCGCACCGGCCGGGCACGAAGAAAGTTTCCGCACACCCGTTCCGCTTTGGAAACGCAAGCCTTTGCATCGCGCGCGATACCGACAATTTTCAGGCGGAAACGGAGCGCGACCGCCGACCTGGCGCGTGCGCCGGATGCCCCGCCGCCAACCCAGGAGACACCCCATGAACAAGACCGTTCTCGTCCGGGCCGCCATGCTCGGCCTCACTCTTTCCGGCGCCATCGCCACGACGGCGCTCGCAGCCGACGTGCGCGTCGCCGTGACCGCCATCGTCGATCACCCCGCGCTCGACGCGGCGCGCAAGGGCGTGGCGGACGAGCTCCAGGACGCCGGCTACGTCGTCGGCAAGAACCTCCGGCTCGAGTATCAAAGTGCCCAGGGCAATGTCGCCACCGCCGCGCAGATCGCCCGGAAGTTCGCCGGCGACCGGCCCGATGTGATCGTCGCGGTCTCCACGCCCTCGGCGCAGACCATGCTCGCGGCGACGCGCGAGATTCCGATCGTCTTCAGCGCCGTGACCGACCCGGTGGCCGCGAAGCTGGTGAAGTCCTGGCAGGCCACGGGCGGCAACGTGACGGGGGTGTCGGACCTGCCTTCGATCGACAAGCACCTGGCCGCGCTGCGCCAGGCCATGCCGGCCGCCAAGCGCATCGGCGTGGTCTACAGCCCCGGCGAGGCCAACTCCGTGGCCGCCATCGCCGAACTCAAGAAGCTGGCGCAACCCGCGGGCATGACGGTGGTGGAGGCGGCCGCGCCGCGCACGGTCGACGTCGCGAGCGCCGCGCAGAGCCTGGTCGGCAAGGTGGACGTGTTCTATGAACCAACCGACAACAACGTGACCTCGGCCTTCGAGAGCCTCGCCAAGGTCGCGGACCAGGGCCGGATTCCGCTCGTGTCCGCCGATCCGTCCGTCGCGACGCGCGGTGCCGCCATCGGCATCGGCACCAACTACTACGACCTCGGCCGCCAGACCGGCAAGCTGGTGGTGCGCATCCTCAAGGGCGAGGCGCCCGGCTCGATCCCCTCGCAGCTCAGCACGACGCTGGAGACGCACATCGGCAAGGGGGCCGCGCAGCGCCAGGGCTGGGCGGTGCCCGAGGCCTTTCTCAAGGCGGCCACCAAGGTCGTGGACTGAACGCCGGGAGAGCTGCGCGTGACGCTGATTGCCTTGCTCGGCTCGCTGGAGATGGGCCTGATCTTCGCGCTCGTGGCGCTGGGCGTGTTCATCTCGTTCCGGGTCATCAACTTTCCGGACCTGACGGTGGACGGAAGCTTCCCGCTCGGCGGCGCCGTGGCCGCCACCCTGCTCGTGGCCGGATGGCATCCGCTGGCCGCGACGGCGGCCGCCTTCGCCGCGGGGGCGCTGGCCGGGCTCACGACGGGCTGGCTGCATGTGAAGCTCAGGATCATGCAGCTGCTCGCGGGCATCCTCGTGATGATCGCGCTCTATTCGATCAACCTGCGCGTGATGGGCAAGCCCAACCAGCCGCTGCTCGATTCGCCGACGGTCTTCGGCCTGGTGCATCTCGCAGGGCTGCCTGCTCCGTGGGTTACGCCGGTGGTGCTGCTGGTCATCACGCTGCTGGTCAAGTTCGGCCTCGATGGCTACTTCGCGTCCGAGGCGGGGCTGGCGATGCGCGCAACGGGCGGCAATCCGCGCATGGCACGCGCGATGGGCATCTCCACCGATCGCCTGTCGCTGGTCGCCCTGGCGCTGTCCAATGGCATCGTCGCGCTCGCGGGCGGCCTCTTCGCCCAGTCCCAGGGCGGCGCGGACGTGTCGATGGGAATCGGCACCATCGTGATCGGCCTGGCCGCGGTGATCATCGGCGAGACCATCCTGCCGGGCCGGAGCATGGCGATCGCGACCTGGGGCTGCATCGTCGGCGCCGTCCTCTATCGCCTGCTCATCGCGCTGGGACTCAACAGCGACTTCATCGGCCTGCAGGCGCAGGACCTCAACCTGGTGACGGCGCTGCTGGTGACGGTCGCGCTCATGATGCCGGCATCGAGGCGATGGTTGCAGCGGCAACGCAAGGCGTCGGCAGCGCGCAAGGAGGTCGCTTCATGCTGAAGGCCACGAATCTGCGACTGACCTTCAACGCGGGCACCCCGATGGAGAACCGCGCATTGCGCGGGCTCGACCTGACGATTCCCCGCGGCGAATTCGTGACCGTCATCGGCTCGAACGGTGCCGGCAAGTCCACGATGCTCAATGCGCTGAGCGGAGACCTGCTCGTCGACAGCGGCAGCATCGCCCTGGACGACATCGACGTCACGCGCATGGGTGCATGGCAACGCAGCGCGCTGGTGTCGCGCGTCTTCCAGGATCCGATGGCCGGCACCTGCGAGGCCCTGACCATCGAGGAGAACCTGGCGCTGGCCTGGCGCCGCGGCGAGCGGCGCGGCATCCGTTGGGCGCTGGATCGGGAATTGCGCGAACGCTTCCGCGACCGGCTCCGCATCCTGGGCCTGGGACTCGAGAACCGCCTGCAGGACCGCATGGGCCTGCTCTCGGGCGGCCAGCGGCAGGCGGTCAGCCTGCTCATGGCTTCGCTCAGGCCCTCGCGCCTGCTGCTGCTCGACGAGCACACCGCCGCGCTGGACCCGAAGACCGCCGCCTTCGTGCTCGACCTCACGCGCAAGATCGTGGAAGACGGCCCGCTGACCACCCTGATGGTCACGCACAGCATGCGCCATGCACTGAGCTACGGCACGCGCACCGTGATGCTTCACGAAGGGCGCGTGGTGCTGGACGTCAGCGGCACGGAGCGCGCGGGCATGGACGTGCCGGACCTGCTGCGCCTGTTCGAGCACACCCGCGGCGAGGCCATCGCCGACGACGCGCTGCTGCTGGGCTGACCCTAGATGCGGGCATTGGCCGGCATCGGCATCCCGAGCAGCGCGCGGCCATGAAGCTCGGCCGAGGGCGCCGACTGCATCAGGAAATGCGAAGCCATGGCGTGCAGGTCGCGGAAGTAGCGCTCCAGCGGCCCCAGCGGCATCAGGCCGCCGCCCAGGTTGCGGACCAGGGCGTCGGCGCCTTCCATCGCCATGTCGCAGATGAGCGCGCCATCCATGCGGTAGCGCGTGCGCTGGGCCACGGTGAAGGGCTGGCCGGCAACGGCCTGGTCCCACATCTCGTCGACGTTGCGCAGCAGCAGGTGGAAGGCCCCCTCGATCTTCGCGCCGGCCTTGCCCAGTTCGGCCAGGGAGAAGCGGTCCTCGACCTGGGGCGCGTTCAGGCCCACCGGCGTGCGCTGGCGGATCGTCTCGAGATAGATGTCGAGCAGGCCGGTCGCCACCGCGGTGGCCGCCGCGGCGACCGACATCACGAACAGGCTGGTGTGGGGAATCCGGTAGATCGGCCCCTTGTTGCGCGCCAGGCCCGGCACCTGGTTGCACTGCACGTCGGACCACCGGATCGAGCGGTGCGGCGGCACGCGTTCGCCGCTCAGGTAGACGTCCTTGCTGCCCGTGCCCTTCATGCCGAAGACGTTCCAGCTGTCGTGGTCGATGCGAAAGCTCGCGCGGGGCACGAGCAAGAGCCGCAGTTCCGTGCCGCCTTCGGCGGTGGGCACCTCCACCAGCGTCGCGGCCCAATCGGCCACGTCGATGCCCGAGGCATAGGTCCACTTGCCGTCGAGCACGTAATGCCCATCCTCCAGCCGCGCCTGCACGCCACGTCCGACGTTGCCCGTGAGCGCGATCACGACGGCGTCCTGGCCGCCGGCGAAGACCTCGTCCTGGGCCTCTGGCGGGAACATGCCGGCCATCCATGGATGAAGCCCCGCGAGCGAGAGGATCCAGGCGGTGGCGCTGTCGCCGCGCGCGATCTCCCGCGACACGCGCCACAGCGTGGAGGGACGCATGCCATAGCCGCCGTTCTCCAGCGGCTGGCAGATGCGGAAGAAACCGGCATCGCGCAGGCGCCGGGCCACGTCGTCCGAGATGCGTCGGGCCGCGTCATGGCCCGGTCCGACGGCTCGAAGATGCGGGATCATGGCGTGCGCCCTTTCGACGAGTTCGTCGGTCGAGGGGATGATGGGTGGCGTGGCGATTGGCAGCATGGGGTTGGCTCCGTTGATTCTTGGGAAAGGCGGGATTCAGGAATGGGCGAGCTCCACGCCCATGTACTTGCCGCAGGCGTAGATCAGCGCGGGAGCCGGCGGATCGGCCGAGACCATGTCGACGACCTCGCCGATCACCACGTGGTGATCGCCGAAGGCCTGCAGGTGCCGGCTGCGGCACAGGAAGCTCGCGTTGGCGCCGGCGAGTGCCGGAGCGGATCCGGCGTCGCGCAGCCACGCGCCGCGCGCGCCCTGGTCGGTCTGCCCGCCGTAGTAGCGCGAAATGTCGTCCTGGTGCGCGCCCAGCACATTGACGGAGAAGCCGCCGGTGGCCTGCAGGTGCGGCAGCAGCCGGCTCTCGTTGCGCACGCAGAACAGCAACAGCAGGGGACTGAGGCTGACCGAAGTGACGGAACTGGCCGTCATCGCGACCACCTCGCCGGGCTGCTGCGAATGCGCGACGCCGATGACGGTCACGCCCGTCACGAAGCGGCTCATCAGCGAGCGGAATCTGCGGCTATCGGCCATGTCGAGCATCGTTCTCTCCTGGGGCTGGGGACATGGGAGAACTCTAGGCAGACGCTCCGGCCGCGCGTGTATCCGCCGATACACGAAGCGGCGAAATCTTCATTCGCCAAGACCGGTTGCGGATCGGCTGCGACTTCGCATCGCATTCGACGCTGCGATGTATCGCGCGATACAGCGACGAACGAGGGTGCGCCCACAGAATTTCCGGCGCGGGCATCGAACCATCCTGCCGCGCGTCCCCCACTTCTTTTTCTTGCGGAGTCATCATGAAAATCACGAGGCTGATTGCCGGCGTTCTTGCCCTGGCGGCGGCGATGGGTGTCCATGCCCAGGAGCTTCCCGTGCTCAGGATCGGCATCGTCACGGCGGCGACGGGCGCCGCATCGACGATCGCGGCACCGGCCAACCAGGCGATCGATCTCTATCGCGAGCAGATGGCCGCGCGCAAGCTGCCCTTCAAGCTCGAGTTCATCCAGTACGACGACGCGTCGGACCCCACCAAGTCCGTCAACCTGGTGCGCAAGCTGATCCAGGAAGACGGCGCCGCGATGGTGGTCTGCTGCACCACCACGCCGTCCTCGCTCGCCGTCGCCAAGGTCTCCGAGGAGGGCCAGACGCCCACCATCTCCATGGCCGCCTCGGCCAGCGTGGTGGAGCCGCCGGCCGAGAAGCGCTACACCTTCAAGACGCCCGTCACCGATCGCCTCATGATCGACCACACCCTCGACTACATGCGCCGCCAGGGCGTGAAGAGCGTGGCCTTCCTCGGGCTGGAGGACTCCTACGGCGAAGGCGGATGGATCGAACTCAAGGCCCTGGCGGAAAAGAAGGGCGTCCGGATCGTCGCGTCCGAGCGCTTCGCGCGCGGCGACACCAACTTCACGCCGCAGGCGCTCAAGATCGCGCAGTCGAAGCCGGACGCCGTCTACATCCATGCGATCCCGCCTTCCGCGGCGCTCGTGCATGAAGCCCTGAAGCGCGTCGGCTTTCGAGGCCCGATCTATCACGGCGCGGGCGCCCCGACGACCGCGTTCGTCACCATCGGCAAGAGCGCGGTCGAAGGCGCCATCGTGGGGGCCACGCCGATCACCGTCTACAAGGAGCTGGAGCCGGGGAATCCGCTGAGCCGCTCGATCGGAGAGTTCGTCAAGGCCTACGACGGCAAGTACGGTGCGGGCAAGGCCGAGATCTTCGCGACGCAGGGCTACGACGCCATCGGCCTGGCGGTCGATACCGTGCGCCGCTACGTCGCGTCGGGAAAGAAGGGCAGCCTCGAACAGACCCGCAAGGACCTGCGCGACGAGCTGGAGCAGACCCGGGAGTACGCAGGCAGCGTCGGCATCTTCAACTTCACGCCGACCGACCACGTGGGGCTGGACAAGCGCACGCTGTTCCTCGTGCAGGTGAAGGACGGCCGGTTCCAGCGCATCCAAGAGTGATCGGAGCGAAGCGAATGGACAGTTCGATCACCGTCTTCCTCGGCGTGGACGGCCTCACGAACGGGGCCGTGTATGCCCTGGTGGCCCTGTCGCTCGTGCTGGTCTACACCACCACGCGCGTGGTCAACGTGGCCCAGGGCGACTACCTGACCTTCGGTGCCTTGTCGTTCGCGAGCTTCGCCTCGGGCTCGTTGACGCCATTGGTCCACCTGGTGCTCGGCGTCGGCGCGGTGGCGATGGCCCTCGACATCCGGCGGGCCATCGTCTGCAAGCGCAGCCCCTTCGCGCCCTTGCTCAGGTACCTTGCCGCCGGCCTGGCGCTGGCCGCGCTGACCCTGGCGGCGAGCCATTCGCAGTCGATGCCGCTGCAGATGATCGCCGCGCTCGTGCTGGTCGCGGCGATGGGGCCGATCATCTACCAGCTGACCGTGGAGCCCGATCCCGGCAATCCGCCGATCGTGCTGCTGACCTGCAGCGTCGGGGTCACGCTGATCCTGCATCCGCTGGGCCTGCTGCTGTGGGGCACCGACTCGCGCACGGTCGAGCCGATCAGCGCGCTGCGCCTGAACCTGGGCGGCGTCGATCTCGCCATGCAATCGATCTTCATCCTGGCCGCGGCGCTGCTGATGACCCTCGCGCTGTTCGCGTTCTTCCGCTGGTCGCTGTACGGAAAGGCCTTGCGCGCGGCATCGATCCATCGCGAAGGGGCGCTCTATTGCGGCGTGCCCGTGGGCACGGTCGGCCGGCTGAGCTACTTCATCGCCGCGGGCATGTCGGCGCTGGGCGGCATGCTGCTCGCGCCGCTGGTCACGGCCCATTACGAGATGGGATTCGTGGTCGGCCTCAAGGGCTTCGTCGGCGCGGTGATGGGCGGGCTGGTGGTCTACCCGCTCTCGCTGCTGGGCGTGTTCGTCGTCGGGGTCTTCGAGTCGTTCTCCGCCTACTTCAGCAGCGCGTTCCGGGATGCCTGGGTGTTCGCGCTGGTGCTTCCCATTCTTCTCTGGCGCAACGCCAGCCATGGAGCCGATCTCGATGAACACTGACAACGCGGCGGCGCGGCTCGCGCCGCCACGAACGCTCGATCGCGAGCGCCTGATGCTGGGGGCCATCGCCGTCCTGGTCGCATCGCTGCTGCTGACGGCATCGACCTACTACGTGGGCCTGGTGGCGGTGGTGGGGGTGAACGCGATCGTCGTGATGGGGCTGGGCTTCCTCATGGCCACGGGCCAGATCTCGCTCGGGCACGCCGCCTTCCTCGGACTGGGCGCCTACGGCAGCGCGTTGCTGACCGCGCGCTGGGGCGTGCCGGTGCTGCTGGCGATTCCCTGCGCCACGGCGCTGTGCGCGGCGGTCGGCTATGTGCTGGCCAGGCTGACCTTGCAGCTCAAGGGGCACTACCTGCCGCTGGCGACCCTGGCCTACGGCATGGCGATCTCCGTGTGCTTCGTGGCCGCCATCGAGCTGACCGGCGGCGCCTCGGGGCTCACCGGCGTCAAGCCGCTGTCGGTGTTCGGCTGGGTCTTCGACACGCGTTCGACCGCCACGCTCATCTGGGTCGTCGTGGCCTTGCTGCTCGTCGGCTACCGGCGCATCTACCGCGGGCGCGTCGGCCGCGTGGCGCGCGCGCTCAAGAGCAACGGCGTCATGGTCAGCGCGTTCGGCGTCGACGTGCCGGCCACCCGGACCCGCATCTTCGTGCTCTCCGCGGCGCTGGGCGGCCTCGCGGGCGCGCTGTATGCGTGCTACATGCAGTTCCTGAGCCCGTCGACCTTCTCGCTGGGCGCTTCCATCAACCTGCTCATCATGGCCGTGCTGGGCGGCGTGGCGGGTCCCATGGGCGCGATCCTCGGCGCCATCTTCTTCACCGTCATCGAACTGTCGGCCCAGAAGCTGATCGCGAATGTCCTGAACCTGCCCGGCCAGGTCGAGACGATGGTGTTCGGTGTCATGCTGATCGTGATGCTGCTCAAGTGGCCGCATGGACTGCTGTCCTGGGCCCGGCTCGGGGAGGGAGGGGCGGGAGCCCGCGACGATGCCAGGTCCGTGGCCGTCCCTGTGCCTGCCTCGCGCATGCAGGCCCCCGTGTCGCTGGTCGCGCACAACGTGACCAAGAAGTTCGGGGGACTGACGGCACTCGCCGATGTGAGCGTCGCCATTCCCGGCGCGGCCATCACCGGACTGATCGGTCCCAACGGGGCGGGCAAGTCCACGCTCTTCAACGTCCTGACGCAGGTGTATTCGGCCACCAGCGGCAGCGTGAGCTTCAACGGCAAGCCCTTGCCGTCGACCAGCCAGGAGGTCGTGCGCCAGGGCATCGCGCGCACCTTCCAGCACGTGCAGCTGGTGCAGGACCTCGACGTGCTGCGCAACGTGCTGATCGGCGGCTACGTCAACGGCCGCGCGGGGCTGCTCTCGTCGGCCTTCGGCCGCGATCGTGCCGAGGAAGCCCGGCTGATGGACGAGGCGCTGGCCGCGCTGCGCCGCGTGGGCCTGCTCGAGCTGGCCGGCGTTAAGGTGTCCGAGCTGCCGCTGGGCAGCCAGCGCATGGTCGAGGTGGCGCGCGCGCTCATGGCGCGGCCCGCGCTGCTGCTGCTCGACGAGCCGGCGGCGGGACTGCGCGCACCCGAGAAGGAGCGCCTGGCCAGACTGCTGCAGTCCTTGCGCGACGAGGACGGGATGACGGTGCTGATCGTCGAGCACGACATGGAACTGGTGATGGGCTGTGCCGATTACCTGTTCGTGCTGAACTTCGGCAAGCTGCTCGCGCAGGGAACGCCCGCGCAGGTCCGGAGCAATCCCGAGGTGATCGATGCCTATCTGGGGACCGACGCATGAGCATGCTCGAAGTGCAGAAACTCTCGGTCTCCTATGGCCGGGTCCGTGCCGTCAGCGGCGTGTCCTTCGAAGTGAAGGAGGGCGATCTCGTCTCCCTGATCGGTGCCAATGGCGCCGGCAAGAGCACCCTGCTCAAGGCGGTCATGGGCGCCTTGACGGCCGAGGCCGGAGAGATCTCGCTGGCCGGCGTGCCGCTGGGGCGCGCACCGGTGGAAGAGCGCGTGCGCCGCGGCATGTACCTCGTGCCCGAGAAGCGCTCGCTCTTCAACTCCATGACCGTGCAGGACAACCTGGAGCTCGGCACCTATGCGAACCGGCGCGCCCTGCGCTTCCAGGACGAGCTCAGGCGCATCTACCGCCTCTTTCCGATCCTCGAGGAGCGCAAGGCCCAGCTGGCCGGAACGCTCTCGGGCGGACAGCAGCAGATGGTGGCGATCGGCCGCGCGTTGATCGCGCGCCCCAAGGTGCTGCTGCTCGACGAGCCCTCGATCGGGCTGGCGCCGCTGGTGGTGCAGCAGATCATGGACGTGATCGTCGAGCACAAGCGCCAGGAGGGACTCACGGTGGTCCTGGTGGAGCAGAACGCGCGGCTCGCGCTGCGAGCGGCCGACCGGGCCTATCTGATCGAGATCGGGAAGGTCGTGAAGGAGGGATCGGGCAGCGAGCTGGCCAACGATCCGCAGCTCGCCGAGATCTACCTCGGCGGGGGCAAGGCAGGAAGGGAGGCGGCGGATGCTGCATCGTCGATCGTTTGAGGCGCTGCGCGCGGGCTACCGCAGCGGCGCCTGGTCCCCGGTCGAGGTGGCCGAATCGGCGCTGCGGCACGCGCAGCAGGTCCAGGGCGAGCTCAATGCCTTCGCATGGCTCGACCCTCGGCGTGCCTTGTCCGCCGCTGAGGCGTCGGCGCGCCGCTGGAAGAGCGGGGCACCGATCGGAGCGCTCGACGGCATGCCCTTGACGGTCAAGGAGTTCGCGGCGGTCCAGGGCTGGCCCACGCGCCGCGGTTCGCGCGTGACTTCCGCCGAGCCCGTGCCGCACAGCGCGGTGTTCGTCGACCGGCTGCTCGATGCCGGCGTGGTGCTTCTCGGCAAGACGCGCGCGCCGGAATTCAACTGGAAAGGTGTGACCGACAGTCCCGGTTACGGCCTGACCCGCAATCCATGGGATGCCAGGCTCACGCCCGGCGGCAGCAGCGGCGGTTGCGCCGCGGCCGTTGCGGCGGGCGTCGTGCGTGTCTCACTGGGCAGCGATGCGGGCGGTTCGGTGCGCATACCTGCGGCCTTCACGGGAACAGTCGCGCTCAAGCCGAGTTTCGGCCGCATTCCGCAGGTGCCGCTGCCGAGCGCGTTCTTCAACGTCACGCACACGGGACCGATCGCCGCCAGCGTCGGCGAACTGGCCGAGGTGATGCGGATCGTCGGCGGACCCCATGCCGGCGACTGGTCATCGATCGGCTTGAGAGCGCTGTCGTTCGACCAGCTCACGCCCGCGCGCAAGCTGCGGATCGGACTGCTCGCGCCGGACCGATGGGAGCGCGCGTGCGATCCGGTCGTGCGGCAGGGCATGCAGGAAACGCTCGCGCTGCTGAGCGAGGACGGCTTCGAAATCCGGACCGTGGACTTCGATGTCCGGCGTGCCTCGCAGGTGGGGGCGTTCTTCTACACGCTCGGATGCCGCGCGGCCGTGCGCGCCGTTCCCGAAGCGCTGCAAGACCAGCTCGATCCCGAACTCGTGCGTTTCGTCCGGTCGGTGGAGGCGGTCGGTCTGGACGAGCTGGTCGCCATGCAGCAGCAGCGCGATCTGCTCGCCGCCGAGATCCATGCCGCGTTCGACACGGTCGACGTGGTGATGCTGCCCACCCTGCCGATCCTTCCCTTCGAGGCCGGGCGCAATGTGCCGGAGGGATCGCCGTCCAGCGACTGGATGTCCTGGAACCCGTTCACGCCGGCGTTCAACCTCAGCCAGATGCCGGCGCTGTCCTATCCGGTGTGGCCGCGCGGGGCCATGCTGCCGATGGGGGTGCAGTTCGTCGCGGCCAAGGGCTTCGACGGCCACGTGCTGGCGATCGCGGCCTGGCTCGAGCGGCGCTGCCCGATCCGGCTCGCGGGAGAGACCTAGGCGGCGCGGCGCTGCTCGCGCAGCGCGAGCAGCGGATCGAGTACCCAGAAGTGGCGTCCTTCGTTGCGGATCACGCCCTCGGCCTTGAGCTTCATGATCGTGCGGGTGACGGTCACCCGGCTCGTGCCGGTGAGGGCCGCCACCAGCTCGTGCGTCAGCGGGGTGCGGATGCGAACGCCGCCGGCCTCCTCGACGCCGTACAGGTTCGCGAGGCGACCGAGCAGTTCCACCACGCGCAGGTCCGGCTTGGGCGTGGCCAGGCACTGGATGCGCATCCCCAGCACCCATTGCTTGACCGCGATCACCTCCATCAGCGCGGCGGCGAACTCGGGGTGCCGGCCCAGGACCCGCTTCACCTCGGGGTAGTCGAACTCGATCAGTTCGCAGGGCTCGAGCGTGGTGGCGCTGGACATGCGCCGCAGGCCCGCGACCGCCGAGCCTTCGCCCATCAGCGAGCCCGGTCCCATCAGCTCGAGGATGAATTCCGCGCCATGCTGCTGGAAGATCTCCACCTGCACCCGGCCCCTGACGACGAAGTAGAAGCTCGAGCCCTCGTCGCCCTGGCGATAGATGGCCGCGCCCTTGGCAAGCAGCCGCCGGCGGCCCAGGTGTTCGGCGGCCAGGAAGACGCTGGCGGCCTGCGCGTCCATGTGCCAGGTTTCGGTGGCGGTTTCGTTGCGGGCTTCCATGGGGCACCTTTTGATGCCGGTCCGTCGCACCCTGGGCGGATTGCCGCACCATGCGGGACCGGCGTTGCGCGAACCTTGTCGCGAATGACTCTGACAGAGCGTGTGTAGTGCAATATTTGTTCCAGAGAAACGCCGGTTTCCCTGAGTGCCTGTGAACACGCGTGCTCAGTCCGTCCACAGCCGGCGGCAGGCCGCGATGTCGAGGAGCAGGATCTGCTGCCTGTCGCGCCGCAGCAGGCCCCGCCGCTCGAAGGCGGCGAGCGCGCGATTCACCCAGGGTCGGCTCGCGCCCACCATGCTGCCCAGCTCGTCCTGCGTGATGCCCCGCACCACATGGGTCGTGCCTGAAGGATCGGCCTCGGCCAGCTTCACCAGCACGCGTCCGAGCTTGGCCTCCACCGATTCGAGCGCCAGCGGTGCCGCACGCCGGATGCTGTCGCTTGCGAGCAAGGCCAGCAGATGGGCGATGTTGAGCGCGAAGCGGGGAACGGCCTGCATGCAGGCATGCAGTTCGGTGCTGCGAAGCACCCGCAACGATGTCTGCTCCAGGCTCTCGGCGGCCAGGAAGCGGGGTTCGCCGAGGAACGCGCTGATGAGGCCGATCAGGTAGCCCTCGGACCAGACGCCGCTGGTGAATTCCTCGCCGCTCTCCATGCGCCGGATCAGGCGCACGCGGCCGCTGCGGACGATGAACAACTCGCCGGCGGGATCGCCCTGGTGAAAGATGGGCGTGCGCGCGGGCACCTCGCGCACGCCGAGACAACGCTCGATGCGCCGCACTTCGTTGTCGTCCAGGCCGGCGAGCGCGCGGGTCCAGCCGATGTCGCTCGAGGTTTCCATCGCACCCCTTGGGATAGGCAGAGGACCGATGCCTCTGCCCGCCAGCATAGCGGGGCCGGGCGGGCGCGAACCGGCGCGCTTCAGCCCTTCAAGGCATAGGCCTCGACCTCGAGCAGCAGCGCTTCCTTGGCGAGGCCCGCGACGCCGACCATGGTGCTGGCGGGCAGCGCCGTCTCGACCAGGAACTCCTTGCGCACCTGCCGGATCGTCGCGACGGCCGCTTCGCTGATGTCGCGCACGAAGAAGTTGAGCTTGACCACGCTGTCGAAGCCCGCGTTCGCGGCCGCGAGCGCATGGCCCAGGTTGACGAAGACCTGCCGTGTCTGCGCGGCGAGATCGCCTGCGCCGACGATGGCGCCGGACGGGTCGTAGGCGACCTGCCCGGAGATGAAGACCATGCGGTCCACGGTCGCTTCCGTGAGATGCGAGAACCCGTTCGGGCGTGCCAGCAAGGGGGGATTCAGGTAATGGATCGGATCGGACATCGAAGGGACTCCAGGGGCTCAGTTCAACTGCAGCTTGTGGGTGGAAATGATCTCGCTGTACATGCGCTGCTGGCCTTTCACGAAATCGCCGAAGGCGCGCGGGCTCGATCCGACGAGGTCGACGCCCAGCGGGCCCAGGTCCTTCCGGAGCGCGGGTGCGTTGGCCGCCGCTGCCGCCGCGTCATGCAGCGCCGCGATCACGGCGGGCGGTGTGCCCTTGGGGACCACGAGGCCGAACCATGAATAGATGTCGATGTCGCGCCCCGATGATTCCTTCGCGGTCGAAATCTCGGGCGCGCTGTCGGCGCGGCGCGCGCTGAGCACGGCGAGCGCGCGCAACTTTCCTTCGCGCAGATGCGGCAGGGTGGCCACCAGCGTGTCGACTACCACGTCGACATGTCCGCCCATCAGGTCGACCAGCGCGGGCGCGCTGCCCTTGTAGGGCACATGGGTCAAGGGCGCGCCCGTGGTCTGTGCGAGCACTTCCATCGCGATGTGGGTCGAGGTCCCGGTTCCCATCGAGCCGTAGCTGGCGGGCTGGCCCGCCTTCGACGACGCGACCACGTCCGCCAGGCTGCGCCAGCGCGCATCGGGACGGGTGACGACGACATTCGGGACCGTGGCCAGCAGGGACACGCAGTCGAACGAGTCCTCGGGGGCGTAGCCCAGCTTGATGCCCAGGTGCTGGTTGATGGCCAGCGTGGCGTTGCTCGCGACCAGCAGCGTTCGGCCGTCCGCCGGTGCGCGGGCCACGGTGCTGGCCGCGATCGCCGTGCCCGCGCCGGGGCGGTTCTCCACCACGACCGGACGCTTCAAGCGCTCGGACATGCCCTGCGCCACCCGGCGGGCCAGGAGGTCGGTGGTGCCGCCCGGGGTGTAGGGAACGACCATCGTGATCGCACCCGGCGCCAGCACCTCGGCACCTGCCGCCAGGGTGGTCGAGGCACAGGAAATCCCCAGCGCGAGGGCCGCCAGCGGCCACAGGCATCGAACACGGAACTGCATCGGTATCGCCCTTGTCTTGATGGCTCTCCGTCGCGGAGAGCGCCTGGCGGGCAGTGTCCGCAGATCGGCCGCGGCTGGCTGTCTACTTGTTAACAGGCCCTAATCGACCCAGCCCAGCACATCGGCCAGTCGCTCGGCGGCCGGCAGCGGCGCGGAGAGCACGAGCGAGGTGTTGACGGTGCCGAAGCTTCCGATCTTGTCGATCACCGTTTCGAGTTCCTCGCTGGACCGGGCCAGGATGTGGACCACGTAGCTGTCGGAGCCGGTGACGCGCAGCACTTCGATCACGTTGGGCGTGTCGCGGAAGGCCTTGATCAGGCCCTTGCCGTGTTCCGCGGCCGCGCCGATGCGGATCAATGCGTCGATGGGAAAGCCGAGGCGGTTCCAGTCGACGTCGGCGCGGTAGCCCTTGATCACGCCTTCCTCGCGCAGGCGGCGAACGCGTTCGGCGCACGCGGGCGCGGTGAGGCCGACCTCCGCCGCCAGGGTCTTGAACGAGGCCCGGCCATCCTTGAGCAGCAGCTTGACCAGCTTGTGGTCGATCGCATCGAGAAAGTTCCGCTTGGGTTGGCTCACAAAAAACTCCTCTTCGGCTGCCGTTGCTTTCCATCTTAAAGAAGGAGAGCGATGGTGAGGCCCGCGACCGGCCCGCATCGCTTTCATATGAAAGCTGGCCGGGCGCCAAAGTCGAAAAGAAAAATCCCGGCGCCCGCGCGCGCCTTGGAAATCAAGGCAGGGCGAAGGGCATCGAAAAACAGAATCGTGGCTTTGCCAACCTCTTCCATTTTTCAAGCCATGGCCATGACGCAAGTAACCACCGCAGGCTTCGCATTCGTCGAGTTCGTGTCGCCGCGGACCGAGGACCTCGTTCCCCTCTTCGAGCGGCTCGGCTTCAAGCCCCTGGGCCGATCCGAACGCACCGGCGCGGTCCTGATGCGGCAGGGCGAGGCGACCGTGATCGTCAATCCCGCGCCGAATCCTTTCCTCGACGTGCACGGGGCCTCGGTGCGCGCGATCGGCATCAACGTCGACAACGCGCGCAACGCGGTGGCGCGCGCGCTGGAAGGCGGCGCACGCGAGGCCAGCCCGGGGGCCTTCGGAACCTATGTCGTCGAGAGTCCCGCCATCGTGGGCATCGGCGACAGCCTGGTGTACTTCGTCGATCGCGATGTGTATGGCGAGTTCTCCAGTCCCTATGCCCCGACGCCGGGCATCCCGGCGCACGATGCCTCGATCGTCGCCATCGACCACACCTCCAACATCGTGCGGCCCGAGCATCTCGACCTGTGGGCGGACTTCTACAAGAACACCTTCGCGTTCACGCAGAAGCAGTACCTGGACGTCAAGGGCAAGAAGACCGGCATGCGGGCGCGCTCGATGGTCAGCCCCTGCGGCAAGGTCTCCATTCCCATCGCTGCCGCCGCGCACGACCAGCCCGGCACCCTGAACCAGAACGACGAGTTCATCCGCGACTACAACGGCGAGGGCATCCAGCACATCGCGCTGCTGTCCTCGGACATCGAGCAGACCATCGACTTCCTGCAGCAGGGCAGCGTCGAGTTCATGGAGGCACCGCACGAGGTCTACTACCGCGGCGTCGATGCGCGGGTGCCCGGCCATGGGCTGGACCTCGAGGCCATGAAGGCGCGCGGCATCCTGGTCGACGGCAAGGGCGGCGACCGCATCCTGCTGCAGCGCTTCACGCGCCGCCAGATCGGCCCGGTGTTCTTCGAGATCATCGAACGCCGCGGGGAAGACGGCTTCGGCGAAGGAAACTTCAAGGCGCTGTTCGAGAGCCAGGAAACCGACCAGGTTCAACGCGGCACCATCGAGGTCGAAGCGCGCTGAACGCAGGAATTCCCGGCGTGGCCTGCCGCGCCATCTTCTTCAATCCACCTTCCATCACCCTCCCACCATGTCCAGCCACATCCAGCGCTTGCGTCTTCCCGACAACGATCCGACCTTCGGCAGCAACAAGGTCTTCGACCTGTTCCAGTACGCGCCCGCCGTGAAGGCCGGCGGGCTGGTCTTCATTGCCGGCCAGGTCGGCATCCATGCCGACGGCAGCGTGCCGGAGCGCGCCGAGGAACAGATCGAGCTGGCCTTCAAGCGCCTCGGCGCGATCCTCGCGCACGAGGGGCTGGGCTTCGAGGACCTGGTCGAGCTGGTGTCCTATCACGTGCGCATCGATGAGCAACTCACGGCCTTCCGCGAGATCAAGGAGCGCTACATCGTGCGCGACTTCCCGGCCTGGACCATCCTGGGCGTGGCGTCGTTGGCACGCCCCAATCTGCTGATCGAGATCAAGGCGGTCGCGGCCGCCCGGCCACGCTAGAGGACGCACTCATGCCGCAGGAGAACACCGCCATCGCCGCCATCCTGGCGCGCTACCAGCACTGGATGCAATCGATCCGCGAGCGCGACCTCGAGGCCATCCTCGACATCTACGCCGACGACGCGACCTACATGCCGCCCGGAAAGCCGGCCTTCTCGGGCAAGCAGGCCTTGAGGGAGGTCTGGGCCGGCTACCTGCAGCGCGAGGACTTCGTCGCGAGCTATGTTCCCACCCTCCATCTCTGCGATGCGGGCGACATGGCCTACGACATCGGCCGCTATCGGATCGCGATGAAGAAGGAGGGCCTTCCCGTCAGCTTCGAGGGAAAGTACGTCGTGGTCTGGAAGCGCATCGACGGGCACTGGAAGGCGGTGGTCGACATGGACAACGACAACGGTCCCGCCGTGCAGGACGCGCCGGCGGCGTGAGGAAGCCGCGAAGCCGCGGCGGGCGAACTTAGGGGTTAGTCCCGACGCCTTGCCGCTTGCCTGCGTTCGCGCGGCTGCGTTAGTCTCGCGCTGCTCCTGAACCGACCGTCCGGTCGGTCGGTAGAAAAAACCGATCGTTCGTTCGATGACGACCTCGTCGAACGAGCGCTGTCGGTTGTCCGGCGCACCCCTCAAACACTGGAGAAAACCATGCGCGACGAAAAGTGTCTGCCCCGTGCCCTGCTGTCGACGGGCCTTCTGCTGGCCGCTGGCCTGGCTTTGCAAGGCTGTGGAGGGGGTGGCGGCGGAGGCGGCGGCTTCCTTCCGATTCCGGCGCCCGCACCCGCGCCGGCGCCGCCCGCGCCGCCACCGGCGGGCCCCAGCGTCGAACAGCTCAAGAGCAGCTGCAACGCGCTCAAGGGCCAGGTCATCGAAGGCGTGACGGTCACGGGCACGGTGCGCTTCGAGGCCAAGGCGCCGCTCTACACCGCGGGCTTCTGCCAGGTGCTGGGCACGCGTGCACCCTTCCTGGACATCGAGATCGACGTGCCCGACAACTGGACCGGACGCTACTGGCAGCAGGGCGGCGGTGGCTTCGACGGCCGCATCGCCTCGGTGGTGACGACCGATCCGGGCGGCGCGGTGACCGCGGTCAGCCCCGTGCTCGCTCTCAAGGGCGCGGTGTACGCGGCCTCCAACGGGGGCAACCGGGCCAATGTTCCCGCGCAGGCCGCGCCGGGCGTGTGGATCGGCGGGACCGACGACGCGCGCCAGTCGGCGGCCGACTATGCCTACGCCGCGGGCGGCACCACGCTGCGCTTCGGCAAGGCGGTCGCGAAGGCCTTCTTCGGCAAGACGCCGAGCCACAGCTATTTCAACGGCTGCTCCAACGGGGGCCGCAACGCCTACATCGCCGCGCAGCGCTGGCCCGACGAGTTCGACGGCATCGTCGCCGGCTGCGAGACCATGGACATGGCCGGCGCGGTCACCGGCCTGATGAACACGGCCGCGAAGGCGGCCACGCCGGCCGAGATCAGCCCGGCCCAGTACGCCGCCGCCTACGCGGCCGCCGTGACGGCCTGCGATGCCGGCGACGGCGCGACCGACGGCTACCTCGCCAACCCCGGCGCATGCGCCCTGCCCGCGGCGTCGCTGCAATGCGGCCAGCCGGGCGCGAATGCCGATCCCACGCTGTGCCTGTCGGCCGCGCAGGTGCCCACGCTCGCGGGCCTGCTCGGCAACCTGACGCTGGCCGGTGGCGCCACGGCCTACAGCAAGTACAACTGGACCAACTTCGCCCCCGTGTCCGCCATTCCCGGCGTGCCGGCGCTGGGCGTCACGAGCTATGGCGGCCTGGGCGGCGGCTTCGCGTTCCTGGCCACGAACGACCCGCTGTGGTTCGGCGCGCCTCCGCCGGGCACGGCGCCGGCACCCAACCTCGCGAGCTTCGACCTCAACCGCGACTACTACGTCTTCAGCAGCGGTCTCCAGCGCGCGGGCGCCGACCACGACCGGAACGCCATCGCGGCCTACGTGGCGTCGGGCCGCAAGCTGCTGTCCTGGCACGACGCGGGGGATCCGCTGCTGTCGGCCAACGATCACATGCGCAACTTCGCGACCATGTCCAGCACGGCCAAGGCGCTCGGCCTGGCCGACCCGCGCAGCAACGCGCGCCTGTTCATCGTGCCCGCCTCGAGCCACGGCGCGGGCGGCAACCTGAACGAGGTCGACTGGCTCGCCGCCATCATCGACTGGGTGGAGGGCGGCAAGGCGCCCGAGCAGCTGACCTACAACTTCCGGGTCGGCGCCACGGCCCGGACGATGCCGGTTTGCGAGTCCCCGAGGTATCCGCGCTACAACGGCAGCGGCGACGTCAATTCGGCCGCGAGCTTCACCTGCACGCCGTGATGGCCTGCGCCATGGCGACGCGGCGCCGGGCCGTTCAGAGCCCCATCAATGCCTGCAACAGCATCCGGCTCGCCGGTGAGGGCTCGGCCAGCGCGGGCACCGCCAGGTAGCTGACCCGGTGCGCCCAGGGCTCGTCGAGCGGCACGAAGGCCAGGTTCGGAAACTTCGCCTGCTGCTCGAGGCTGGCCTGGGGCAGCAGCCCGATGCCGAGGCCGCACTGCACCATGCGGCTGGCCGAATCCATGCCCTTGACCTGGATGCGCGTGCGCAGCCGCACGCCGTGCGCGAGCGCCTCCCTGGCCACGCGGCTCGCGAGCGCGGTGCCCGGTGGCAGTTCCACCCACTCCTCCTTCAGCAGTTGCTCGAAGCGCAGGCGCTTGCGCTTCGCGAGCCGGTGGTGCACGGGCAGGATCACGACCAGCCGCTCGGTGCGGTAGGGCTGCAGCTTGAGGCCGGGGATGTCGCCCTCGGCGACGAACACGCCGACGTCGGCCTTGCGCTGCAGCAGCAGCTCGACGATCTCCGCGCTCGTGTGTTCGGCCAGCTCGATCTTGATGCCGGGATGCTCCTGCAGGAACAGCGCGAGGTCCTGCGGCAGGTGCTGCACGATGGCCGAGATCGAGGCGACGAGCTGGATGCGGCCCGACACGCCGGCCTGCAGGTTCTGCAGCTCGGCATCGAGGGTGTCGACGTCCTCCATCATCGCGCGCGCATAGCGTGCGATCGACAGGCCCGCCGCGGTCAGGCCGGCGCCGCGCGCCGTGCGGTGCAGCAGCTCGACGCCCATCGCGTTCTCGAGCTGCGTGATGCGGCGGCTCGCGGCCGAGGGCACGATGTGCAGGGTGGCAGCCGCGCGCGACAGGCTGCCTTCGTGCTCGATCGCCGCGACGAGCTTCAGGGTGGCGAGGTTCAGGTGGTCGAGCAGGGGGCGTCGAGGTTTCATGGTGCGCGGGGCAGCGTTGCCGCAATGGCAACGCTGCCGTGAATTAATGTCGCTGGGCTTGTGGCGGGGACTGCGTCAGCATGCGGGCCCTTCCAACCAGGAGACGCATCCTTCCATGCAGCAGATTCTGAACCTGCGCGATCTCACGATGATCGAGCGCACCCATGCCCGCGGCGGAAAGTTCCGCTACCACCCGCTGCTGTCCGGCCGCGACGGCAGCGCGGGCAACTTCTTCCTCCAGCTCTCGAACACCTTCAACGACTTCGACTCGCCGCGCCATCGCCACAACTTCGACCAGGTGCGCGTGCAGCTCGAGGGCGACGCCGACTTCGCGCGCGACGGCGTCATGAAGCCGGGCATGATCGGCTACTTTCCCGAGGGCGTGTTCTACGGCCCGCAGAGCATCGCGGGCGAATCGCTCACGCTGGTGCTGCAGTTCGGTGGCGCGAGCCGCAGCGGCTACCTGTCGGAGGCGGCGTTCCAGCGCGGCATCGTCGAGCTCAAGAAGAACGGGCGCTTCGAGGCCGGCGTCTACAAGGTCGACAAGCCCGAGGGCGGCACGCGCAACCAGGATGCCTACGAAGCCGTCTGGGAGCACATCAACGGCCGCGAGCTGCGCTACCCCGAGAGCCGCTACGACAAGCCGATCTTCATCCGCCCCTCGGCCGCGCAATGGCTGGGCGATGCGCAGCGGCCCGGCGTGGCGCGCAAGCACCTGGGCAGCTTCTCCGAGGCGCGGACCGTGCTGTCGCTGATCGCGCTCGAGGCGGGCCGGGGCATCGAGGTGCCGCCGAATAGCATCGTGTTCGTGCTGGCCGGAAAGGGCCACGCGGGAGACGGCCGGCGCGATTGGGAAGCGCGGTCTTCGCTCTACAGCGGGGAGGCGGCCAGCGCGATGACGGCCGATGCCGCGAGCGAGTTGCTGCAGATCGAGCTGCCGAGGCTGTGACCATGCACGACCCTCAGTCCGACGGCCGGCGCCGTCGCATCGTGCTGGGCCTCGGCGCGGCCCTGGCGGCATCGCCGCTGCCGCGCGCCTGGGCCGTGGAGGAATTTCCCTCGCGCCCGATCTCGATGGTGGTCCCGTTCCCGCCGGGCGGCGGTTTCGACACCATCGCAAGGCCGTTCGCGGAGCGGCTCGGCCAGTTGCTCGCGCGCCCGGTGGTCGTGGACAACCGCCCGGGCAGCGGCGGCAACATGGGCACCGACTTCGTCGCGCGTGCGCCGGCCGACGGCTACACGCTGCTGTTCGCCAACGACTACCTCGCGACCAACCCGAGCGTCAACCGCAACACGCGCTTCGACCCGCTCAAGGACTTCGCGCCCGTGAGCATGGTCGGCAGCACGCAGGTGGTGATGGCCGTGCGGCCCGACTTCCCCGCGAAGAATTTCGAGGAGCTGGTCGCGCTGTCGAAGAAGCGCTCGCTGAGCTACGGCACGCCGGGCGCGGGCACCTCGCCGCACCTGGTGGGCGAATACCTCTCGACCATCTCGTCGCTGCAATCGCTGCACGTGCCCTACAAGGGCACGGCGCCGGCGGTCAACGATGCGATGGGCGGGCAGATCGACATGGTCTATGCCACTTCGCCCTCGGTCGCGAGCCAGATCGCGGCCGGGCGGCTGCGCGGCATCGCGGTGTTCGGCGCGCAGCGCAGCACGCAGCTGCCCGAGGTGCCCACGCTCAAGGAGATCGGCGGGCCCTCGGTCGACTACGAGGTCTGGTACTGCCTGCTGGCGCCGGCCGGCGTGCCGGCCTCCGTGCTCGCGACGATCCGCGCCGCCACGCGCAAGGCTCTCGATGCCGACCTGGCCGCGCGGCTGGCGCGGCTGGGCTATGCGGTGAAATCGAGCGAGCCCGAGGCGGTCACGCAGGCGATCCGGCAGGGGCTGGAGCGCTGGAAGGACGTGGTTGCGCGCGCGAAGATCGCGATCGATTAGGGCACGGCGCTACCGTCGCTCGACGCCCTCGTACTCCCAGAAGAACTTGGTGCGCAGGCAGTCGAGCGACTCGGCCCAGGTGGATCGTTCGCAGGCCGCCACGCGCTGGCGCAGCGCCTCGCGCAACGTGTCCCAGTCGTAGGGATCGACGATCAGCAGCGCATCGATGTCGAAGCCCTTTGCGCGCCGGCGCATCGAGGTGTAGGCCTGCAGCGCCCGGCCGTCGTGGTGGGCTCTCACGCCCTCGGGCGTTGCCGCGAGCAGCTGGAACACGTGCGCGCCGGACACGCCCGCCTCGCCGATCTCGAGCTCGAGGGTGAGGTAGACATCCTCGGGGGCCTCCGGACGCCATGCGCTCAGCCTGTCGACATCGAGGGAACGCAGGTCGACGATTTCGAGACGGATTGTCATTTCAGGGCTCCACATCCACGTGAACGTTGGAATCGTAAGGGCCCTTGGGCACGGCACGCTGCTGGAAGTTCATCTGCGTGCCGGTCATGGAGAAGGGTTGGCCGGACACCGGGTGGACGTTGCGCCCCGCGTCGGTCGGCTTCTTGCTGGGCCCGCGCACCGTGCGCAGTCCATCCTCGGACCTCAGCATCCATCCGCCCTTGTCCGTGAGTTCCTGCGTGAAGCCGGGACCGACGAACTCCTCGGCCAGTTCCCGCGCCTCGGCCTGCGTCAGGCGCGCGGTGATCTGCGTGTTGCCGGGCTTGTTCGACAGGCCCAGGATGCGGCGCAGCCGCGTGCGCTGCCGCTTCGTCTTGCAGCGCAGCCCCAGGGGATCGATCCAGCCCAGCGCATTCGGCGCGAAGCCGTAGGGGTTCTCGCCACCGTCGAGGCCGATCGGGTCCTGGCTCACGAAGGCGCCGATGTGCGGATCGAAGTAGCGGTTCCGGTTGTAGTGCAGGCCCGATTCCTCGTCGAAGTACTGCCCCTGCAGGCGCAGGGGGTTGTCGATCGCCGCGGCGCGCGAGGCGAGCGCGCTGCCCCAGGCGGTGGAGGTCGCGGACCAGAGGATCTCGCCGGCGCCGTCGGTCAGCCGCGAGGGCATCCCGTTCGGCTCGACATGGAAGTGGGCGACCCGTTTCGCGCCCGGCGACGACGCATCCGGCGGCGGGTCGACCAGCGCCAGCGGAATGCAGGTCTGCGGGTAGTACACGTACTCGCGCGCGCGTTCCCAGGCCACCAGCGGCTGCTGCCGGCCGCGTATCGCGCGCCGCTGCGCGAGCGCGGCGGGGTTGAGCGATGCGGGCGCGACCTGTTCGTCGTGGGCCTGGCACATCTCGCCCAGCAGCGCATCGCCGTCCCAGAAGAACCAGGTGGTATGGGTGGCACCGCGCTTGAAGACACGCCGGCCCACGGCGTCGTAGCCGTAGCGCGTGCGCACCGTGCCGCGCCGGCTCTCGATCAAGCGGTGGTGGGCGTCCCAGGCCAACTCGAGTTCGTCGCTCGTGTCGGTCGCGCCCTGCGCCGCGGGTCCTCTGCGCACCAGATCGCCCGCGCGGTCGAACACGTAGTGCACGCCGTCGCAGCTGCCTTCGCGCGTCCAGTGCACCGGCGCGTCCTCGTCGCCGCCGGCCACCTTCTGCATCCGTGTCTGCTCGATGGTGGTGCGAAGGCGGTCGCCCGCCGGATCGTGCAGCAGCCGCGTGACCTTGCCTTCGGGATCGGTGTGCTGCAGGACGCGTCCCATGAGGTCGTAGCCGTACTGGTCGCTGCCATGGAGGCTGTCGTGCCGATGCACGAGCTGGCCCTTGCGGTCGTAGTCGTAGCGGGTGCTGAACAGCGGCGAGGCGTCCCGCAGCACGGCCTGGGCCGTGAGCTGGTGGTTCGCGTCGTAGCGGGCGTGGCGCACGACGCTCGCGCTCAGCTGTTCCCGCACGATCCGGCCGAGGGCATCGCGCTCGATGCCGATCGCTGCCTCGTCGTCGATGCCCAGGCTCGCGAGCTGGTCGCAGGCGTCGAATTCCATCCGCACGCGATGGCCGGCCGAGCTCTCGCGCAGCGTGCGATTGCCCACCGCGTCGTACTGCGAGGCGACGCGAAACCCGTTCTGCCATTCCTCGAGCACGCGGCCGGCCGCGTCGAAGCGGCGCTTCACGTGGGCCGCGCCGTTGCGCATCTCCACCAGCTGTCCGCGCCGGTCGTAGACCAGCCACTCGTCCTGCGGGTGCCCGGGCCGCAGCGGATCGGCCGCCGTCTTGCGCGTGATGCGGCCGAGCCTGTCGCTGGCAAAGGCGATGCGCTGGCCCAGCGGATCGGTCATCTGCCTCAGGTGGCCGGCCTCGTCGTAGGCGTAGTGGCGCGACTGGCCCCAGAAATCGATCTCCTCGACGATGCGGCCCAGGGCGTCGCGCCGCAGCACGAGCCGTTCGCCGCGCTGGTTCGTCACGCCGACGAGCTGCTCCTCGGTGTCGTAGTGGTACTGCAGGACCTGGCCGTCGGGCTGGATGCGCCGGCCGATCTCGCCGAGGCCCACGTAGGCCAGCCGCGTCTCGGCGCGCGCTGCGTCCACGTGCCGCACCAGCCGGTCCTCGGCGTCGTAGCCGCACAGGATCTGCGCGCCGTCGGGATGGTCGATGCGCACCAGCCGGCCCTTCCGGTCGCAGTGGTAGCGCGTCGTCTCGCCCAGGGCGTTGGTGCGGCCGAGCAGGCGCCCCAGCGCGTCGTGCGTGAAGCGGTCGACGCGCCCGAGCGGATCGACCAGCGCTTCCAGCTGTCCGTGCCGGTCGTAATGCAACTGCGTGGCCGCGCCGCGCGCGTTGACGTGGCGCACCAGCTGCCCATGCGCGTCGTGCTCGAAGCGGGCGACCGCGCCCAGCGGATCGGTCTGGCGCGTCGGCAGGCCGCGCGCGTCGCTCTCGAGCTGCCAGCGATGGCCCAGCGGATCGACGATCGCGCACAGCCGGTCTTCCGTGTCGTAGTCGCAGCCGACGCTGCTGCCGTCGGGGCGCTGCACGGCCAGCAGGTTGCCGCGCGCGTCGTAGACGAAGCCGGTGCGCAGCCCGCCCGGTGCCGTCACGGCCACGGTGCGGCCGGCATCGTCGTAGGCGAAGGTGGTCACGCCGTCGTGCGGATCGATCTCCGCCAGCGGCAGGCCGGACTCGTCGAAGCGCACCACCGTCAGGTGTCCCAGCGAGTTGCTGATCTCGGTCCGGCCCAGCGCCTCGTCGTAGGCGAAGCGGTAGTCGTGCAGCCCGCCGTCGCCCCAGGCGTGCACCACGCGCCAGCGGTCGTCGTAGGCGTAGTGGAACGACAGGCCCGTGCGGTCGGTGTGGCGCGCCATGCGATGCCGCAGGTAGGCGAACTCGTACGCGGCGCCCAGCGCATCGATGGCCGCGAGCAGGTCGCCGTCGGCATGGCGGTAACGCACCAGCGGATGGTCCTGCTGCGTGGCGGGATCGCGCAGCGCCATGGCCTCGATGCGTCCCTGCCGGGATTGCACCTCGATGCTGCGCCCGGGCAGTCCGTTCACGCCGTTCTCGACGATGCGCGCCAGTTCGCCGCGCTGCCGCACGAAGTCCCAGCGGTTGCCGCAGGCATCCTCCAGGCGCGTCACGAAGGGGAACGGTGCGCGCAGCGCTCCCTCGGGCGAGAGCGCTTCCTCGAAGCGATAGCGCAGGCCGCTCTTGAGGCGCACCACCAGCGCGTCGCCCTGGCGCGTGAGCCGGGCGCCGTCCACCACGTCGAGCACCTGCTGCGCCTCGGTGCGCGGCAGTTCGGTGAACAGCGCGAACTCCTCCGGCCCGCGCAGGCTCAGGATGCCGTCGTCCTCGGCCACCAGGCGCACATCGGCCGGCGTCTGCCAGCCCAGGCCGCAGTGGCCGGCGAAGTCGTGGTCGCGCGATGCGTAGACGCGGCTCCACGTGAGCGGCAGGCGCCCGGGAACGTGGAAATCCTCGTGCGCCACCGAGACGCTGCCGTCGCGGATGTCGACCGGTTCGGCGCGCAGCACCTGGCACTTGAGGAAGCCGGGCGGCATGTCCTTGAGCGCGCGCCGCGCGATGCGCGTGTAGGCGCGGCCCAGCGCCTTGAACAGGCCGCGCTGGATCATCGCGCCCCAGGAGATGGTGGGCGGTCCGCCGACGAACACCTGCGGCGGGATCGCCACGTTGAAGGTGGTCGGCAGCATCAGGCTCAGGCGCACGGGCTTGGTCAGCTTGCGCGGGCGAAACGGCGGCACCAGGCCGACGATGTTGCAGCTGAGCACCGGCATGGTGATGCGCGAGAACGGATCGCCATCGGCCAGCACGGTGCGGCTGCCCATGAACAGCTCGTCGTCGAACTGCGGGCCGCCCGGCCCCTTGATGATCGGCATCGGCGCGCCGACCAGGATGTGGAAGTCGACGCCGCCGGTGCCGGCGTTGGCGCGCCGCACGCCGGCCACCTCGACGGTGGCGCCGAGCGGCAGCGGGATGCTCTCGGGCATCGCGCCATCGGCCGGCGGCGCACCGGGCGGCGCCGGTATCCGCGGCGACGCCGTGCCTTCGCCGATGGCGTTCTTGGCGGCCTCGGTCGCGGTGCCGAGCGCGCCCAGTCCCTTGACGATCGGGTTGTCGGGCGACACCTCGACGGTCGGCAGGTAGTCGAACGGGTCCATCACGATGCCGATGTGCACCGTGGGCCACACGCCGGGCGGCGCCAGGTAGGTGTGGGCATCGATGCCCAGCTGCGGATCGAAATGCTTGGCCGCGAAGAACACGTGCTTTCCTTGTGGCGTGAGGAGTCGGCGCCCTTCAGGCGGCTTCGACGAAAGGTTGCGGATCGGGCAGGCGCGCGAACGCGGGCGGCTCGCGCCATTCGCCGGGCGCGAGGTCCAGCGGATGCTTCACGTGCGGCAGCCCGCTCCAGGCCGGGTCGAGCCACTGGCGCCCCATGGCGACGACGGTGCGGAACACCTCCTCGCCGCCTTGCACCAGCTGCTCGCGCTCGCGCAGTTGGCCCTGGAACAGTTGCTCGTAGCGCTGCACCAGCTGCGTCTCGATCGCCGCGATGGCGCTCGGCGGTGGATGGGTGCCGAGCCGATGGCCGGCGAGATCGGCCTCGACCAGGGCCGCGCGCGCCTCGCGCTCGTAGGCCGTGGCGCATTGCGCGATGCGCTCGCAGCGTCGGGGGTCCTGCAGCGCGAGCATGTCCTGCAGCAGTTGCGGCACCGTGCTGTTC
>NZ_JBZAYE010000001.1:0-66379 GCF_058244205.1 Variovorax sp. 20P10.2.4 | reverse complement strand
CGCGCCTGGCTCGCCGACCTGGGCATCGTGGCGGTCGCGGTCTACGGCGGCTACTTCAACGGCGGCCTCGGCATCCTGCTGCTCGCGGTGCTCGGCGCGCTCGGGCATGCGGACATGGGCCGCATGAACGGCATCAAGAACTTCGTCTCGGCCATCCTCACGCTGATGGCGGTCGCGATCTACGCGGCCAGCGGCGCGATCGTCTGGACCCACGCGCTGTGGATGGCGCTCGGCGCCACGGCCGGCGGCTATGCGGGCGGCACGGCCGCGCGGCGGCTGCGGCCGGAGCTGGTGCGTGGGTTCGTGGTGCTGACGGGGCTTGCGATGACGGGGGCGTTCTTTCTCAATGCGCGCTGAGGCGCGCGCCACTACGGCTCAGTGGTCCGAGCAGGCGCCGCATCAAACCGAGTCTTCGCGCATCACAACAATCGCTAATTTGTATGCAATCAATTTAAGACAAAAGTTTTAGGGGTAAATTTCTTAGAAACAGTGCTAGCGAAAGCGTTAAGATTCGTTGCAAACATTTCGTAAACGCGGCCTTGTCTGACAGACGCGAACGAATTCGTTTCCTCTGGAGTTTTGGGTGCACGCAGATCTGGCCTTGAAGATGATGTCCGACTTGTTCTGGACCGGATTGCTGCTGTGCCTGCCGCTCCTGGGGTTGACCATGCTGGTCGGGATCGCGATCAGCATCATCCAGGTAGTCACCCAAGTTCAGGAAATGTCCCTGACCTTCGTGCCCAAGCTGTTCACCGCAGGCGCGGTGTTGATCGTGGCCGGACCCTGGATGCTCCGCAAGCTGACTCAGTTCACAGTTCAGCTCTGGAGTGGGATTCCCGCGATGTTCTGACGCTTCGCATCTCCCGTGATCCCCCTTCAATTGCAATCCGCTGCGGCGGCGTTGGCCCCTGGCGTGAGCGCCGCATGGCTCATCGGCGTGGGCCTGGTGGCCCTGCGCATCGCCGCCACCTTCGCGATGACGCCGGTGTTCTACGCGTTGCCGCTGCCCGCGAGTGTGCGATCGTTGCTAATCCTCGGACTCGCTATCGCCCTTGCCTGCGGGTTCAATGTGCCAGCTGAGCAATGGGCGGGATGGAGCGAGCTGCTCCTTGCCGCGCTGCGTGAGTTAGCGCTCGGGGTCACCCTCGGCCTGGGCATCCTATTGGCCTTCGGCGCCTTCTCGGTTGCCGGCCAACTCCTTGACGTTCAGTTGGGTTTCGGAATGGCTCAGATCGTCGATCCGGTGACCAACAGACCCATCCCGGTCATGACCTCCGCCTTCAACTACCTGGCCGTGCTGGTGTTCTTCCTTCTCAATGGCCATCACGCGCTGCTGCGAGGCATCGCCTACAGCCTGGACAAGTTCCCGGTGGGTGCGTCCTGGTCGGTGGGGTACGCCGTTGCCCCATTGCTCAAGCAGGCAGCAGGGCTCTTCAGCCTTGGCTTCGCCCTCGTAGCCCCCGTGGTGTTCTGCATCCTGTTGGTCGAGTTCGCACTTGGCGTGATCGGACGCAACCTTCCACAGATGAACATGTTCGCGATGGGCATTCCCGTCAAGATCGTGGTCGGCTTGGTGGCACTGTCATTCTGGTTCACAGGTGTCGGGGCCGTCATGGCTCGGGTGTATTCGGGCATCGCCGTGACGTGGGACGGAATCTTCCAGGCCGCTCCCGCAACGACGCAGGGAGCGCGCTGATGGCCGAGCAGGATCTGGATCGCAACCAGGCGGCGACGCCTTTCAAGCTCAAGCGCGCAAAGGAGCGGGGACAGGCCGCCAAGAGCGTGGATGTGGTGTCCGCGCTGGTCTTCTGCGTGGCGGTCGTCTATCTGACCTGGCGTGGTTTCGGGTCGATCGAGAGCCAGTTCCGATTCGATATGGCTCTCCTGATCCAGGCTGCTCGCATGGACCCCTCGGGGGCTGGACTGTGGTTTCTCGTCGAGCACTCGCTGCGCGCGGCGCTCTCGCTGGCGGCGCCGTTCTTCGCGGCGCTCATGCTTGCGGCCATCATCGGCAACGTGATGCAGACGGGGCCGATCCTCTCCATGGAGCCCGTCAAGATCGATTTCAACCGTATCAATCCGGTGCAAGGGCTCAAGCGAGTCTTCTCTATGCGCGTGCTGTTCGATACCGCGCGCGCCGTGGTCAAGTTGGCGCTGCTTGTCTTCGTGGCCTATGTCGCGTTGAAGGCGCTGACGGGGCAGTTCTATGCACTTGCCTCGTTATCGCCGGTCGGCTACCTGCGCATGCTCGTCGATGACCTGTCAAGCATCGGACTGAAGATGGCGCTGGTTCTCGGCTTGATCGCACTGCTCGATCTCATGTACACGAAGCGCGAGTTCGCCAAGAAGATGCGCATGAGCCAGCGCGAGATGAAGGAAGAGATCAAGCAGCGGGAAGGCGATCCGCGCATCCGGGCGCGCCTGCGTGAACTTCGCCGCGAGACCTTCAAGCGCAGTGTCGCGTTGCGGCAGACCCGCAATGCGGACGTACTGATCACCAACCCGACCCACATCGCTGTCGCGCTCAAGTACGAGCATGGCCGCATGGTCTCCCCGCAGTTGCTCGCCAAGGGGGCGGGCAACATGGCTGCTGCCATGCGTGAGATCGCGGCACGGCATCAGATCCCGGTGGTACAGAATCCGCCGCTCGCTCGTAGGTTGTACAAGGAACTCGCGGTGGACCACATGGTCCCGCCGGAGCTGTACGCGCAAGTCGCTCGCATCATCGTGTGGGTCTTCGCCATGCGCGAGCAGCGCCAGGGGCGCGCCGCTGCCACGGGAGCGCATGCGTGAACGCCCTGGGTCGCGTCATCGGAAAGCACAGTGACATCGCGCTCGTCGTTCTGGTGCTGGGTGTTCTGGTGGTGCTTTTTGCGCCGATCCCCAGTGGCCTCCTGGACTTCCTGATCCTGAGCAACTTCGGGTTCGCTTTCCTGGTCCTGCTGCTGACCTTCTACATGGCGCGGCCGGTCGAGTTCTCGACGTTTCCATCGTTGCTGCTGATCGCGACGCTGTTTCGTCTGTCGCTGAACGTGGCAGCCACGCGCCTGATCCTCTCGGATGGCGATGCCGGTCGGGTCATCGGCGCCATCGGTGCCTTCGTGGTGGGAGGCAACTACGTCATCGGGCTGATCGTCTTCCTGATCCTCATCGTGGTCCAGTACGTGGTGGTCACCAGCGGTGCCCAGCGCGTCTCGGAGGTGGCGGCGCGTTTCACGCTCGACAGCATGCCGGGCCAGCAGATGAGCATCGATGCCGACCTCAACATGGGGTTCATCGACCAGGCCGAAGCCCAACGTCGACGCAAGAACATCGAAAAGGAAGCGGGCTTCTACGGTGCCATGGATGGCGCGAGCAAGTTCGTGAAGGGCGATGCCATCGCCGGCATCATCATCTTGCTGATCAACATCATTGGTGGCTTGGTGATTGGCGTGATGCAGCATGGCCTTCCCTGGGGACAGGCGCTGCAGACCTATACCTTGCTCACGATCGGAGACGGCATCGTCACCCAGGTGCCGGCACTTGTGATCGCGGTGGGTACCGGCATCATCGTCACGCGCTCCTCTTCGGACGTGAACCTCAGCCGCGAAGCGTTGCGGCAGGTGAGTTCCTTTCCCAAGACCCTGATGCTGGTGGCGATGGCGCTGGGAGGACTGATCTTGCTGCCCGGCATTCCCGCGGTGCCTACGCTGGCTCTGGCCGTCTGCTTTCTCTTCGCGTCGATGATGCTCTATCGAAGCGCTCGCCAGAAGGCCGGCGAAGGAGCCTCGACAACTGGCGCGGATGGAGTGAGTGCGTCGGAAGACGGCGATGGCGCCAACGACGCCAAATCCGATGATCCCTATGCCCAACTGCAGGTGGAGCCGATCGAGGTGCATATCGGCAGCAACTGGGTGCCTGTGATCAATCAGCCCGGCAGCGTTTTCATGGAGCGCGTTGCCACATTTCGCAAGCAGCATGCGCAGGAGCTCGGACTGGTCCTGCCGCGCGTGCGCTTCAAGGATTCCGCGCGCCTGTCTGCCGACCGGTACGAGATCCATCTGGACGGCGTGATGGTGGGCAAGGGAGAGGCTCGAGCGGATCGGCTGCTGGCAATCCATCCCTCCGGCGACACCAAGTCCGTGCCGGGTGAGCCGACCCGGGATCCGACCTATGGACTGCCGGCGCTCTGGATCGAGGAAAACCAGCGCGAGGCCGCCACGCAGGCGCGCTACACGCTGGTGGACGCGCCTACGGTGTTCATGACGCACCTCACGGAGATGCTGCGGCGTGAGTCGGCGACGCTTCTCACCCGTGCGGAGGTCGATCGGTTGCTCGCTCGCGTGCGTCAGAACCAGCCCGGCCTCGTCGAGGAACTCATCCCGACGGTCCTGTCCTCCAGCGATGTCCAGAAGGTGCTGCAGAACCTGCTGCGCGAGAAGGTGTCGATTCGCCATGTCGAAGCGATCCTGGAAACGCTGGCAGACGCCGGTCGAACCACGCGCGAATCGGGGCAGCTCACCGAGATCGTGCGGCAGCGCCTCGGTCATGCCATCTGCCAGGGCCTTCTGGGCGAGGCCAATGCCTTGCAGGTGCTGACGCTCGATCCCGCCATCGAGAGCCAGTTCCTGCAAAGCATCCATGCCGCCGCCGATTCAGCGGGCGCGCAGGGCTTCGTGCTCGACCCTCGCATGTCCGAGCAGTTGATGAAGCGCCTGGTTCAGCAGGCCGAGCGAATGATGAAGAGCAATCTGCTCCCGGTGCTGCTATGCGCACCGGAGCTTCGTCGTCACGTGCGTGCGCTGTCGGAGCGGGTGATGCCGCACCTGCGCGTCCTGTCGATGTCCGAGGTCCCCCACACCGTCGAGCTGAAGTCCTTCAGCATCGTGCAACTTTGATCGAGACAAGAGAAATCCGATGAGCGACGTTCTGGCCATCACCCTCAACGGCATGCAGCAGGACATGGCGCGCCTGGAGCGCATCAGCATGAACATGGCGAACGCCACGACCCCCGGCTACAAGCGGGAAGTGGCGAGCAGCCTTCCCGTGGGTGCCGGCGGCTTTGCCGGCGCGATGCGCGGTGCGGATGCGGCACGGCGCGCCGGGGGGGCTGGCGCAACGGCCACACCGGGCTCCATCCCAGGAGCGCTGGCAGTGGCCGGCTCCTTGATGGTCCAGACCGACGACCATGCGGGGACGCTCAAGACCACGGGCCAGAGCCTCGACGTGGCACTCACGGCGCCGGGCTTCTTCGAAGTCTCTACCGATGCCGGCCCAGCGTACACGCGGCTTGGGAGCTGGCAGCTCGACGCACGCGGCCGGCTGGTGACGGCACAAGGCCAGCCGGTGATGGGCGTGGGCGGCGAGATCGTGCTGAGTCGTCCAAACCCGGTGATCGATGCCACCGGCCAGGTCTTCGAGAGCAAGCCGGGTGGTGGCTTGGAGACCACCCCCGTTGGCCAGTTGAAGGTCGTGCGCTTCGAAGGAGCGGTCCATCTCGAGCACCTGGGTAGCGGTCTGCTGCGAACGGATGCGGTACCGGTACAGGTCGCCGATACCGATGTACAGCTGCGGCAAGGGTTTGTCGAGAACTCCAACGTCAACTCGATGCAGGAAATGACCCAACTCATTCAGTCGATGCGGCATTTCGAGTCGATGCAGCGCGTGGCGCTCGGCTATGACGAAATGATCGGCGCCGCCGTGCGCAAGCTCGGCGACCTGTCCTGAATTCCGTTCGAACGTTCACCCATTCACCTCAAGGTCCATCTTCCATGTTCGATGCCCTCTACATCAGCGCGACTGGCATGCAGGCGCAGCAGCTCAACGTCGACACCATTGCCAACAACCTGGCCAACGTCAACACGGCCGGTTTCAAGAAGGGCAAGGTTGGCTTTTCGGACCTGATGGTTCGAGAGGCCGGCCGGCTGCAACCCGCGGCGGAAGAGGCAGGCATCCTCGGCGCGGAGAACCGTCTCGGGGCGGGCGTCGGGATCGCTTCGGTGTCCAAGCTGTTCGACATGGGTGACCTGAAGAAGACGGAATCGGCCTGGGACCTGGCGATCCAGGGAGAAGGCTTCCTGGAAGTGACCATGCCCGATGGCTCGAGCGCTTTCACGCGTGGTGGCACCTTCAAGGTCAACAAGGATGGGCTTCTTGCAACATCCGCCGGCTCCCCGCTCAAGGCCAATGTGGCCGTGCCCGACAACGCACAGAGCATGCAGATCGATGCCGACGGTCGCGTTCGTGTCCAGGTCGGGGGGCAGAGCACGCCCGTGGAGGTCGGCCAGCTCGACCTGGTGCGTTTCACGAGCCCGGGTGCACTGCTGCCTCAGGGAGACAACCTTTATCGCTCGAGCACCGGTTCAGGCGACGCGATCGCGGGCAAGGCTGCAGAAGACGGTATGGGCAGCTTCGCTCAGGGTTTCCTGGAAGGCTCCAACGTCAAGCTGAATGAAGAAATGGTCAACCTGATGGTGGCTCAGCGCGTGTACGAAGCCAACGTCAAGGTGATGCAGGCGTCCGACGAGATGCTCGGGATGATCAATGGCCTTCGCAAGTAGTCCGACGACGTGGCGCTGGGGCGCGCCGGGCATCGCCTCGAGCTCAGTCGCCGCGATCTGGGTGGTGACGGTCGGCTGCGCGATCGCCGGCCCCCAGGCCGATCCGATCGTTTCGATCGAGCTGCGCCCCAGGGTTCAGGTGGACCATGTCAACGTGCGGCTTGGCGATATCGCGTATCTGACGAGTCCGGATCTGGCGTCGCTGCGTCGACTCATGGCGCTGCCCATCGGTTCCGCGCCGCGGCCGGGTTCTCCCGTGGCTGTCGATCGCGACACGATCGTGCGCTGGGTGGAGCTCCGCAGTGGCGCACAGGCCAACGCCGACGGGTTGCCTTTCGTTCAATGGGGTGGCGCCAGCGAAACCGTGATCGAGAGTGCGGCGCAGGATCTGGCTGGAGAGGCAGTGGTCGCCGCCGCGCAGGCGTCGTTGCTGAACTGGCTCAAGCAGCGCAGCGTTCGTGCGCAGGTCCAGGCCGTTTCCACGGCGCGAGACTTGGTGCTGCCGGCGGGGCAGCCGGTCCTGCGCGTGCGTCCCATCGCGGACCAGGCGCAGCCCTCGCGTCGCATGCTGGTCTGGGTCGACGCCTGGGTGGACGACCGTTTCATCCGGAGCACTGCGGTTGCGTTCGAGGTCAATGCCTGGGCGCAGGCCACCGTGGCTACCGCTCCCATGGCGGGAGGTGCGCAAGTCGATGGCGTCGTGCTGAGGGGCGCGACCGAGACACGTGAGGTGGACCTCACGGCCGTTCAGGGAGGACGGGCCGTCCGCATCGAGGGTGCAGAGTCTGCAGCCGAATCTACCGTGAGCGCACAACGGCTGCGCAAGCAACTCAAGGCGGGTGAGGTGCTGACCGACGCCCATCTTCAGGCCGCACCCTCGGTCACGCGAGGCAACTGGGCGCAACTGCTGGCGCGCAGCGGCGACGTATCGGTCGAAAGCCGTGTCGAGGTGCTCCAGGACGGTCGTGCAGGTCAGTTCGTCCGGGTGAAGGTGCCCGGCTCCAACGGTGAGGTGCTAGCGCGCGTCACAGGACCAGGCCGGGTGGAGGTCCAGCCATGAGGATCGGATCCCGACAGGCACTGCGGGTGGCGATGGTTTGCACCGCCATGGCGTGCGTGCACCTGCCTGCTGTGGCGGAAAGCCTTTATCAGGAAGGCACTTTCCGGCCGCTCACGGCCGACAACAAGGCCTTTCGCGTTGGCGATTCGCTCACTATCCAGGTTTTCGAGAACTCCTCGGCGAGCACCAGCGCCAATACCGGCACGCGCCGCGCGAACGACATCGCCGGCTCCGTGACCCAGACAGGCAACCGTGTCGTGGGCACGTTGGGTATCGGCGTCAGCGGTGAATTCGATGGCGGTGGGCGCACGCAACGCACCAACAAGCTGCTCGCTACCTTGACTGTCACTGTGAAAGACGTGCTGCCCAACGGAGAGCTGCGCGTCGCGGGCGAACAGCTTCTCACGGTCAACGATGAGCTGCAGAAGGTGAACCTGGAAGGGCGTGTGCGTCCCCAGGACATCTCCGATGGCAACGTCGTGCTCTCGACGCGCCTGGCGGACGCGCGCATCACTTACGTGGGCGAGGGGGATGTCTCCGACCGGGCACGTCGCAGCGCGTGGCGAAAAATTCTCGACTGGCTGGGGTTGTGATGCGTCGATTCGTCCTGAGGGCATTTGCCCATTTCCCCCCTCGCCAGGCGATCTCTGGCGTCGTGACCACGATGTGCACCTGCCTGGTGCTGGCCAGCTTCACGCTGGCCGCCGGCGTCCCGGCATACGCGGCGACGGCTTCGGACGCCGTGCGTGTCAAGGATCTCGGCAAGCTCAAGGGCTGGCGAGACAACGCGCTGGTCGGCACGGGCATCGTCACGGGTCTGGCGGGCACGGGTGACTCGCCATCCAACCGCACGACGCGCCAGTCTCTAGCCAACGTGCTGTCGCAGTTCAACCTGACCATTCCCCCGGAGGCGGTGCAAAGCCGCAACGTGGCCGTGGTGATGGTCAGCGCCTCCTTGCCCACCTTTGCGCGCGAGGGCGACACCCTGGATGTGACGGTGAGTTCGGCCGGTGATGCGCGCAGCCTCGTTGGCGGGACCCTGCTGGTCACCGCGCTCAAGGGCGCGAACGGCCGCGTCTATGCGCTCGCGCAAGGCGCGCTTTCGGTGGGGGGCTATCGCTATGACGCGAACGGCAACGTGGTTCAGAAGAATCATCCGACGGCTGGCTCCGTCCCGAACGGCGCGACGGTCGAGGTGGGCGTCAACGCCAACATGGTCGACGAGCGCCAGAACGTGACCTTCGTTCTCTCGGAGCCTGACTACACGACGGCAAGTCGCGTGGCTGATGCGATCAACCAGCAACTCGGTGGCGGCTTGGCAAAGGCGCGGGACGCCACGGGAATCGAGATTGCGGTGCCTCCGGTCCAGCGCGACCAACTCGTGAGCTTGTTTACCCGCATCGAGAACGTCACTGTGGAGCCAGACCGGCGCGCCAAGGTCGTGATCAACGAACGCACCGGGACTGTGGTGTCCGGAGGCGACGTACGAATCTCCCGTGTTGCGATCTCGCATGGCGACATCAAGATCGCGATCTCCAGCCAGAACACAGCCTCCCAGCCCTACAACGTGATCGGAGGCGGGCCCGATATTCGCACGGCGATCGTGACCAACACGCGCGTCGATGTGGAGGAAGCCAATGGAACCGGCTTCGTCAGCGGCAGCAACACCGTATCGGACCTGGTTCAGTCGCTGGCTCGCCTGAAGACCAGCACCCGTGACGTGATCTCGATCCTGCGGGCAGTCAAGGCCGCCGGTGCCTTGCACGGCGAGCTGGTTGTCCAGTAGCCGCCGCTTGCCGCCCAACACCCCATCGAAGACTTTCATGAATTTTCTCGGTATGTGGAGACAAGAATGACTGACGGAATCGAAGCAGTGACCCGATCGGCGCTCGCGCTCGCGCTCGATGCGGCCAGCATGCGCCAGCAGGCGATCGCGACCAACATCGCCAACGCGAACGTCGTGGGCTACGTACCGCAGCGTGTGAGCTTTGAATCTCAGATGGTCGAGGTCCAGCGCAGCATGGAGCAGTCGGGTCGCATCGACGCATTCGCACTTGCGCAAGTTCGCCCGCGCATCGAACCGGCCGTGGACGAAACGGGTGCTGCGGGGCAGGTGCAACTCGATGTGGAGGCCGTCGATATGGCCCGCAATGCTGTCCATTACCAGGCGCTCGTCAAGGGTCTGTCGCGGCATTTTTCGATTCTTTCAATGGCTGCCGGCGACGGCAGGAAGTGAGTACAGCCATGGACTACAGCCAATCTTTCGCCATCAGTGCCGTGGGCATGAACATCGAGCGCACACGCGTGGATGTGGCGGCGTTGAACCTTGCCAATGCCAACACGGTGCAGGGGGTGGGAGGTGTCAGCTATCAGCCGCTTCGCGTCATTGCCCAGGCGGGCGGATCCGGGCCGGTGGGCTCTGGTGGAGGCGTTGCAGCTGCGTTCGGCGCGCTTGTTGCCCAGGGTCTGGATGCCGACACGAGCGGGGCATCGGCACCTACGGTGCAGGTCGTGCCGACCAATGCGCCTGCGCGCCTGGTCTACGAGCCGACCCACCCGCTGGCCAACGACAAGGGATACGTGGCCTACGCGGCGGTGGATAGCGCGACGGAGATGGTCAGCATGATGAGCGCCACGCGTGCCTACGAGGCCAATGTGTCGGCCATGAACACGACGCGCACGCTCGCGTTGCGCGCTCTGGACATCGGGAGCAACGCATGAGCACGTTCTTGCCCGTCGAAGCCCTGTCGGCGCTTTCTCCGCAGGCGCAGTCCATGGTCGTCGGCGCCCAGGCGTTGCCTGCCGTACAGGCAGGTGGTGCTGCTGGCGCGGTCGATGCGTCGAGCGCCCAGGACATTGCCAGCGTGTCGGCGCCAGGTTCCTTTGGCCGCATGGTGTCCGACGGCATCACGCAGATCAACAGCAAGTTGGTCGAAGGCGAGATCGGGCTGCAGAAACTGGCTGTCGGTGACGCGCAGAACCTGCACCAGCTCATGATCAACCTCGAGGAAAGCCGCCTGTCGTTTCAGGTCATGATGCAGGTCAGAAGCCGGCTGCTTGAGGCGTATCAAGACATCATGAAGATGCCGATATGAACTTCTGGCAAGGTTTGACGCACCGCGCTCGCGCGGGGTTGATCGGTGGTGTCCTGATCATCGTCATCGCGGTCGGCGTGGCCGCGTGGTGGGTGTTCCATACGGAGTACCAGGTTCTCTTTTCGGATCTCAAGCCGCAGGATGCGCAGGCGATGACGACCGAGCTCGAACGGTTGAAGATCCCGTACCGTCTCGGCGACAGCGGCACCGCGATCCTCGTCGACAAGGCGACGGTCCATGCCACGCGCATCAAGCTGATGGGCAAGGAACTGCCGCTGCAGGGCGCGGTGGGGTTGGAGTTGTTCAACAACACGGATTTCGGGATGACCGAGTTCGCGCAGAAGATCAACTATCAGCGTGCACTGCAGGGCGAGCTCACCCGCACCATCCAATCGCTGTCCGAGGTGCGCGAGGTCCGTGTGCTGCTTGCGCTGCCGGAGCAGGGGCTCTTCAAGCAGGCGACCTCCAAGGCCAAGGCCTCGGTCACGCTCACGATGCGCCAGGGCCAAGCTTTGCGGCCGGAGCAGATCACAGGCGTGCAGCGTCTGGTTGCAGCGGCGGTACCTGGCATGGCGACGCAGGACGTCACGATCGTCGATGGCCACGGAGTGGCACTCACCAGGGCCGAGGCTGGCAACGGCGAGTTCGACTTGAACAGTGCCCGGCTCGACCTCAAGCGCGACACGGAGGCCTATCTTTCCCGCAAGGTGGCTGCCGTGCTGGACCGCAGCTTTGGCGCGGGACAGGCGCTCGCCAGCGTCGACGTCACTCTCAACATGGATCAGATCCGTACGACGACGGAGGATGTGCTGCCTGCCGCTTCGCGCTCCGGCCTTCAGTCCACGGGCGTGATCGTGCGCGAACGCGAGATGCTGCGGGACAACGCGGGCAACGACAGCCGGATGGTCGACATGGGCGGCCCCCGCGCTGGCAGTGCGCAGCGTGATGTCGAGTACGCGGTGGGACGCCGGGTCGAGCAGGTCGTGAGCCAACCGGGCTCGATTCGCCGTGTCCAGGTCGTTGCCGTGGTGCGCAAGGCGCTCGATGCCGTCCAGGAAGAGCAACTGCGCAAGGTGATCGCCGCAGCGGTAGGGGCTTCGCTCGAGCGAGGCGACACGGTGGTCGTCCAGTCACTGGCGAACCCAGCCACGACCTCGTCCAGCGTGCCCATGACATCGGCATTGGACGCAGGTGCAAAGGGAGGGTCGGGATCCGTGCCGGTGGCGATCGATGAGGAGATCGTCGCTGCGCCTGCAACCGTTGTCGCGACGGATGCCGGCGATATGGGATGGCTGCGCTGGATCGTGGGCGGTGCACTGCTGGCGGGGGGAGGCCTGTGGCTGTGGCGTGCGAGAGCGCGTGATCAACGGGGTACCGGACGTGCGGCTCACGGTGCGGCGATGACCGATGCCGAGCGCGCCGTGGCGCTGCGCCGAGTGCGCGAATGGTTGAACGAGTCGGACGCGATGCCGGCCGGTGGAGCGGTCAATGCCCGCGGAGGCCGCGGATGATGTCGCTCGTTGGAGGCTCGGTCATCGGTTCGCCCGAACAAACAGGCGGCCCCGAGCGCAGTCGTCGCCCGGGTGCGGCCGTATCCGAGTCGGGTGGCGCACGCCATGCGGCATTGCTGCTGCATGCCATGGATGCGGAAGATCGCACGTGGGTGCTGAACGCCCTGTCCGACGGCGAGCGGGCGTCGATGCACCGTTTGCTGGCGGAGCTCGAAGCGTTGGGCATCCAGCGCGACGCGACGCTCATTGCGCAGGCCACCACTGGCATCGATTTCGATACACCCTCAGAGCCGAACGACGAGGCCAGGCTTATGGCGCTCGACGTGGTGGGTATTCAGCGGGCGATCGATTGCCTGCGCGCGGAGCCGGTCGGACTGATCGCCCAATGGCTGCGTATGGCGCCATGGCCATGGAAGCCGCAGTTGATCCAAGCGCTGGAGCCGGTACAGCGCAGGCGCCTCGAAGAGGCTCTGTCCACGCCGCCAACCGTCAGGGAATCTGTGCCGCCGGCGATGCGCGCGGCCCTCATCGCCGAGGTGGCGCGATACGTACGGTCGGCTCCCGCGAGGGGCGACCGTATCCGCTCGCCCTGGCAGCAGATCCGGCACTCGGTCGGCAGCCTTTGGGCTCAGCGTTCGGTGCGCCGGAGTACACAGCGATGACGTCGCCGTTTCCTCGCGAAAGAGCCCTCCATCACGTGACTGAGGCGCTCGGGCCTGCCGCTCGGGTGCTGCGAGATGTTGTCTTTCAGGGGCAGATTTCGCCTGGGCGGCCTCCTCGCGCGGCCGTGGAGGTGTCCGTCCCGAAGGACGAGGCTGCCCTGAGGTTGGCGGCCGCGCGTGCTCCTGCGGGTGGAGTCGCATCGCCCTCGCGAACACCGCTGCTGACCACCCCGCCAGCGTCCGCTGCAGCCTCCACCCGTGCAACCGTGACCCAGACTGCCGACCCCTCGGCAGAGGACGTCGGCTATCGCCGTGGGTACGACGCGGGCCTGGCCAAAGGTCTGGCCGAAGGCCGTGCAAGAGCCGCCGAGGAAGCGAGCCAGGCAAGCGAGGTGGTAAACCGCCAGGCGCAGCAGGAGCTTGCCGAGCGTTCGGAGAAGATGGGCCGCGAGCTGACACAGCAGGCGCAGGCCGCGTATCAGGCCCGTGCCAAGGTGTTGACGCAGCTCCTGGAGGCATTGCCTCAGCGTATCGAGGAGCGGCTCGCGGCCGTCGAAGACGACATGCTGGCGCTGTCGTTCGAGGCAGTGTGTCGAATCCTTGGGGAACATGCCGCAACGCCCGAAGGTTTGCGTTCCCAACTGCTGCAGTCTGTGCGCGCGCTGCGTGGAAGACGCTTGGTAGCGGTACATCTGCATCCCGACGATCTCGCTGCCGTGCAGCGCGAGTCCGCGCATGCGCAAGTCCTTGCCAACGAGGAAATTCAGTGGATCGCGGATCCCGAGATTCTTCTGGGCGGTTGCATCGTTCGCTCGCCCGAGGGCGGTCTCGACGCCCGGCTGGAAGTACAACTCCAGTCGTTGCGAGGCCTGCTGCTGGATTCGCGGTCTTCGGAAAGACCCGCTGCCGCGGAGGGTGGAGTTTGATATGAATGCATTGGCCACGAGCCGCCAGGCATTGCGCGCCGCTGTCTTGTCGCGGCGCATTGGCTGGGTGCGGGAGATGCAGGGTCTGGCGATCGATGCCTCGGGTCCCGACGCCGCTGTGGGTGAGTTGTGTCGAATCGTGGTTCGGTCTGCTGGTGGCACGGATCGCGCAGCCGGACGGAGTGCCGATGCCGGCGGTGTCCTGGCCGAAGTGGTCGGTCTCAAGCCGGGCCGCGTCACGCTGATGCCCTACGGGTCCATCGAAGGCATTGCCGCCGGCTGCGAGGTTCATGCCCTGGGAGCGGATTCGCAGATCGGTGTTGGTCCCGCTTTGCTCGGGCGCGTGATCGATGGCTTTGGTGAGCCGCTCGACGGCAAACCCAGGCCGGCGGCGATTTCGCGTCGCTCGCTCAAGGCCAAACCTATCAATCCGATGCAGCGCCCGCCAATCGATCGCGTGCTGGAGACCGGCATTCGAAGCATCGACGGGTTGCTCACGCTCGGGCTGGGCCAGCGTGTAGGCATCTTCGCGGGCAGTGGCGTCGGCAAGAGCACATTGCTTGGGTTGCTGGCCCGTCATGTCAAGCCGCAAGGCACCGTGGGCGGAGTCGCACAGCCAAGCGGGATCAACGTGATCGCACTGATTGGTGAGCGTGGGCGGGAAGTGCGCGAGTTCATCGAGAAGCAACTTGGCCCGGAAGGACTGGCCCGTTCGGTGGTCATCGTGGCCACCTCAGACCAGCCCGCGCTTGCGCGGTTGCGCGCGGCGTACGCGGCACTGTCGATTGCCGAGCACTTTCGCGACGAGGGCCGCCATGTGCTGCTGACCATGGATTCGATCACGCGTTTCGCGATGGCGCGCCGCGAGGTTGGCCTATCGGCCGGCGAGCCACCAACGGCTCGTGGTTACACGCCTTCGGTGTTCGCCGAGCTTCCGGAACTGTGCGAGCGGTGCGGCATGGCGCCCGGCGGTGGGTCGATCACGGCGTTGCTGACAGTGCTGGTCGAGGGTGACGATTTCAACGAACCCGTTTCGGACGCCCTGCGCGCCATCCTGGACGGCCACATCGTTTTGACGCGTCAACTGGCCCATCGTGGCCACTATCCGGCGATCGACGTGCTCAAGAGCGTCAGCCGGTTGATGCCGGAGTTGGCCAGTAAGGAGGAGCGCTCGCTTGCGGTGCTGGCCGTGCAGAAGCTCGCCCTGTTGGAGCGCAACCGCCAGATGATCGACATCGGCGCCTACGAACGAGGCTCGAACGCCGAACTCGATCGCGCATTGGATATCGAGCCGGCGTTGCAGGATTGGCTTCGTCAGAGCCAGGGTGGCGTGGACCGCGCGCAGGCCATCCAGGCGCTGAGCACCGCGCTGGCTTCGAATCCGGGTGCGGTGCAGCGTGCTGCCGGAGGCAACGCATGATGGCCTCATCCAGCGTGGAGAAAGCGGGCGTGTCGCGCGATATCGATGCACGAGGCTTCGTTTACGCGCTCGAACCGGTACGGCAACGCCAGGAGTGGCGCCTCGACAAAGCGATGGCTGCACTGGCTCAAGCGCAAAAGAGGCTTGCCGAAACCGAGGCGAAGATGACAAAGCTGATGGCGTCACACGATGAGCAAGCGCAGCGACTGAGCCAAGCGCTGGTCCAGCGCCTCGATCCGGCCGTGCACCGCCGCAGTCTGGCTTATCTGACCGATCTACGTGGACAGTGGCACCAGGCCGACGTGCTGGGGAAGGAGCAACGCGCGGAATGTGACGCGTTGCGAGCGCTGTGCCTGCAGGAACAGGTGCGTCTCGAGGGCCTTACCCAGCACAAGGAAGACGCGCTCTTGCAGTACGGCGACGAGGCGCGTCAGCGCAGCCTCACCGAGCAGGATCGTGACTGGCTGGCGCGTCTGCCGGCCAACGCCGATCGCTCCGATTTTCAGGAGGACCGTCAATGAGCACGACCGATCCCACCGGAGCCTCGCCCAATCTGGCGGGCCTTCTCAAGCGGCCGGTCTTTCCGGATGATGCCCGGTTCGGCGACAACTCCGAGCGTCGTCTTGCCTGGGCCCGTGAAATGGAGCGTGCGCAACTGGACAGCTGGTTCAAGCCGATGCTGGCCGCACCCAGGAACAACGAGCCTGAAGTCTCCAGGACAGCGAGCGCAGGGCCGATGCGTGGTGTTCACACGTCCTTTGCGTTGTCACAGCCGTCGCGGCGGTTCGTGACGGCCGAGGATGCACCGTCTTCGAAGCAAACGTCCCACGAAATCTACGATCAGTCTCTTTCGGAACGAGAGCGGCTCGGTCAAGAAGCTGGAGAGGGCGAAGCTCTCCCGCAATCGTTGTCTGCGAAGCACGATGTCCGGAGCGCGCTCCGGACGGATGCCTCGTCACATTCACGGTCGGCATCGCAGGCCCTCTCCGCGGAGACGCCCAGTGCTTCCGCGAGCGAACTTGTCGAGCACCCCGGTGTGTTGCCCGCGCAGAAGTTCGTGCAAGGTGAGCATTTCGCCGGTCACGCGCTCGATGAACCCGGGTCTTCCGGCATGTCTAGCCTTGCGACCGTTGCATCCAGCGCGCAAGCCATCGCCACCACGCAGGTCCCGTCGATGCCTGTGTCCGTTGCGACATCGGAAGGGCTGGATGCATCGCCTGTGGGGATGCTGGATGCACCAGGGAGGGCACTTCCTGCGCAGGTCGAGATTTCTTTTTCGCTTGCGGCTGTACAGGCGCCCGCGCTTGCCAGCCCAGAGGTCGATATCGCTTCGACGCGAGCGGGCTTTGACTTCGCACTTACAGCGGATCCGACGGGTGAGGCGCCAGTTGGTGCACAGACCTCAACGCAAGCCCGAGGTGTGGACGTCCACCCCGCCTCACAGAACCGAAGCCCAAGTCCGGTCCGCTTGCATGAGGAGAGCACGCCGAAAGGGCAGGCCGTGTGGATTGCCATGCGAGCGGACGACGCCACGCTTGCCGCGATGCTCCCCCAATGGGTCGACGATCTGCAACGTGCGATGCGATCCCGCGGCGAGCGGCTGCACCAGGTCGTGTGCAACGGTCAGATTGTCTGGCGTGACGGCAAGTCGACGCCTGTGCGGGCAGCGATGGGTGCGAATGCTCCCTCGTACCCATTCATGTTCGATTCGATCAAATCCAAGGAGGCGTGATGGCCATCGATGCAGTGAGCGGTTCCGGTACAGCCAACCTTCAGGCGAACAGCCTGGGGATGGAGGACTTCCTCAAGATCCTTCTGACGCAGCTGACCTATCAAGATCCCATGAAGCCCGTGGACAACCAGCAGTTCATGGCACAGATGGCCCAGTTCACGAGCCTGGAGCAGACGCAGCAGCTCAACACCAAGATCGAGACGCTGATCACCAATCAGGCCGCGCTGCAGTCTGTGGGGCTGATCGGCAAGACCGTGGACGTGATCAGCGCCTCCGGCACGGTCACCGGCACTGTCAGCGCGTTGTCGCTGTCGGGCGATGCGCCGCTTCTGACGGTCCAGACCGCCGCTGGCGCCACGCTGAACAACGTGTCCCTCAGTCAACTCGCCGCGGTCCGCTGATCGCAACTTCATTCCAAAGGAAAAACCCATGCTTGAATCGATCTATGTTGGCATGACAGGCCTGTTGGGCTACTCGAAAGGCTTGCGCGTGATTGCCAACAACACAGCCAACCTCAATACCCCGGGCTTCAAGAGTTCGAGCCTGCAGTTCGCCGATATGTTCTACAGCGGCAGCGGTGCGAGCGGCAGCGCCAATCAGGGTGAGCACGTGGGTTTCGGCCTGAATACGGCCGGTACGACCTTGTCGTTCAAACAGGGCGAGTTGCGCCAGACCGGCAACGACCTGGACATGGCCATCGATGGACAAGGGCTCTTCGTGCTCAAGGACGAGCAAGGAAAGATCACCTACACGCGCGCCGGTCAGTTCAAGTTCGACACGGATGGCACGCTGGTGAATCGGATCAACGGCGAGAAGGTCATGTCGATGGACGACAGCGGTAGTCTGGCCTCGATCTCTTTGAACGGCAAGATGATCAACCTAGGCAAACCCACGACACGCGTGGATTTTTCCGGCAACTTGTCTAACACGGTCACCGAGCAGACAACGGCTGGAATCAACGTCATCGACGCCGGTGGTGCCAGTCACGCACTGTCGGTCAAGTTCTCCGTCAAGAGTTCTGACGCGACCGGCACGACGATGAAGGTGGAGTTGCTCGATGGCAGTGCCGTCGTCAACACCAGCGAGATGGTGTTCGTCAACGGCAAGCCGACGGCCGCCACCGCGACTATCCAGGCCACCTACACCCCGACCGGCCAGCCTCCCATGGCCCTCACGCTGGATTTCAGTTCCGACGTCGTGTTGTTCGCCGGCCAAACCAGCCTCAAGGTTGACTCTCAGGATGGCGTCGGACCTGGCTCGCTCAGCGGCGCTGCCTTCGACACCACCGGGACCTTGGTGATGACCTACTCGAATGGGCAGACCGTCAAGGGAGCCCGATTGGCGCTTGCACGCTTCGACTCGTTGGACGCCGTGGGTTCGGTTGGCGACAACCAGTTCGAAGCACTGGACCAGAACGCCTGGCACTACGGCTCGGCAAGCGACGGTGCCTTCGGCAAGGTCCAATCCGGGCGCGTGGAAATCTCCAACGTGGACTTGTCCCAGGAGTTCAGCGACCTTGTCATCATGCAGCGTGGTTACCAAGCCAGTTCGCAGGTCATCTCGACGGCCAACGACATGCTGCAGGAACTGTTCTCGATGAAGAGCAGATGATTGCCTTGACGATTCAGGAGCGGCACCAAGGTGCGCCGAAGAGCGCGCTGCTGGATGCGGATGCATCGATGCGCTACGCGCGGACGCTGCGCAGCTGGTCGCAAGCACACAGAGCCGACCTGAGCTCGCGCTTCGCGGCGCTGGTCGATGCGTGGAGCCAGGAATGGCTTCCTGTGCGTACCGATGTCGTCGCAACGCGCGTGGATGTGCTGGAGCCCGATGGCACCTGGGGTCTGGAGTGCGCGGAGATCGCGCGCTGGGCGTTCGATCCGGCGCGCCGTGCGGGCGGTGCCCGACCCAGTCTCTCCGGGCTGCAAGGCGCCTCGGCGACGCAAACTGACCCGGCTTTGCCAGCAATTCGCGCGCTGGGGGAACGCATGTTTGCCACGGATGACGGTTCGGCGGGCCTGTCGAGCGCTTCGAGTCAGCTCAAGGCCGGTTTCACCGATCCAGGCAGTACCGGGTTGGCGGGGACCTTGGCGCGCGCGGCCTGGTCCGACTGGATGAATCGCCTCGGCATGTTTCTGGAGGATTGGCCGCTTCAAGCGCGCACCGTCCTCGACACGGCCGTTGCACTACCTTGGTCCGGTGCTCTGCTCATTCGTGCAGCCTGGTGCGGCGGGGAATGGACGCTTGCCTTGCCTTGGGAAACTGCGAAGCGCGTGCTTGGCGACGATTCGAAACATCCTGCCGGCGCGAGCTCGACCACCGTGGAAAGCCGCCAGCCCAAGGCGCGGCTCGACAACGTGCTGTCCGATCATCGCGTGACGTTGCGTGTGATGCTCGAAGGAGTCCAACTCGATCTCGGGCAGATCCAGGGGCTGCGCGCAGGCGATGTCATCCCGCTCGAGCATCGTCTCGATGCGGCCGCCCGGATCTTTGGCACAGACGGCGAGCATGTCTGCGACGCCTGGTTGGGGCAGAGCGAAGGCCACCTGGCCGTGGAGCTCGCCGCAATGCCCTTGCCCAGTGCTTCCAGTCCAGCGGTGCCACCGCGACAAGCAGTGCCATCGGTCTCGTTCGGGCGCCCCCAGAACAACACTCCAACATCGAAGGGAAACTTCAAATGACGACTGCTGTAGAAGGGATCGCGGCAGACACTCGCGTGAGTGCCGCGGATACCAGAACCCGTTTGGGACAGAGCCAAGCGGCTCATCCGACCGCCCAGATCATCGCCTTGCCGGATCTGCATCCGAACCCGGACGGTGACGACGTGCAGCCTTCCACTGGCGGTCCCGTGCTCAAGGGCTGGAATCCGCTCCATCAGATCAAGGCCAGGCTCCAGGTCGTGGTGGGCGAGGCCAGCATCTCCGTGGGCGAGCTGCTCGGTGCCAAGGAGCATCAGGTCTTGCGGCTGGACCGCGAGGTCGATCAGGCGGTAGACCTCACCATCGAGGGCAAGGTCGTCGCGCGCGGTCAACTGGTTGCCGTGGATGGACATTTCGCGGTTCGCATCACCGAGCTGCCTGTGGCACTAGACCTGACTGCCGGGAACTGAGGGATGACCGAACGGGCATCGTGGTCGACCGCGGTCGAGAGAGCCTGCGCGCGCGGCGCCTCTTGGCGGCGATTCGCTGCCGCAGGAATGTGGGTGGCCGCCGTTTGCCTTGCGGTACCCAGCTGGGCGCAAGGTGAACGAGTCGACACCGATCCAGCAGGACGATCTGCCGAGGGAGGTGCTCAGCAGCAGCCACACGTTGTGGGCACGCCCCTGCCTTCGAGCATTCCGGTGCGACGGGACAGCGCAGCCAGCGAGGATCCGGACTTTGGTGGCCGCTGGTGGGCATTGTTACTGCCTCTGGGCGGTTTGCTGTTCTACGGTGTCGTGATGGGGCGCCGCAGGCGCAGCGCCAAATGGTCGAGCGATGGGCCGGGCGCTCCAGGCAATGCGACCGTCTCCTGGCTGCGCTTCGGTGGGTGGATCGACAAGGTGTCTTCGAACGAGATCCAGCGTGTCGCGAGCACCCGGCTGTCACCCCGGCACAGCCTCCACGTCGTGGTCTGGGACGGCAAGCGGCTGTTGCTGGGCTGCACGGACCAATCGATCCAGGTGCTGTCGCAGGCCTCGGCATCAGAGCATGCTCCGTTCTCGGCCGCAGGAGAGAGCACGCAGGGGGAGAGCAGGCAATGACGACCTGTCGCCAATCCCGCTCGCTGGCATGGTTCGTCCTGCAGATGCTGATGTTCATCGTCTTCGTCGGCGCGTCCGTTTCCAGTGCGAGGGCCCAGGAGGTCGTTGGCACCGAGCCCGTCGCAGCGGAGTCGCAGAGCACGACCTCGCCTCGTGATTCCGCCTCGTCGAATGCGCCGGCCCCACCGGAGCCCGGTGGCGACGTCCATGCGCGGTCGGTGTCCTCGGCACAAGCGCCTCCGCCCTCCGTGCCGCCTGCGCAAGGCCCGTCGGTATCGGGTTCCGGGGAAAGTTCGTCGAGTGTCGCGAAAGCGCCGTCGGTGAGCGTGGGCGCCGTGCGCTCTGGTGCGACTCAGGCTGCGCGCGGTCCCGCGTCCGGTGGCTTGGCGTCGGCCGCGGCTACGCCCGCGACCGAAACTGCGCAGGCGTTGCGCGTCGTGCTCGGCCTGACGGTTCTGGCGATCCTGCCGGCACTGCTGGTCTGCCTGACCAGCTTCCTGCGCATCATCGTGGTCTTGTCGATGCTTCGGCACGCCATCGGGATGAACGAGACGCCCCCCAACACGGTGCTGATCGGGCTGGCGCTCTTTCTTACCCTGTTCACCATGTCGCCCGTGCTGCAGAAGGTCAATCACGATGCCTTCGAGCCCTTCATGGCAGGAAAGCTTTCGATGGAAGACGGCTATGGCAAGGGCGTGGCGCCGCTGCGCGAGTTCATGGTGCGGCAAACTCGCGAAGCAGACCTTGCGCTCATGGTGGAACTCTCGAAAGCACCGACGCCGAAATCGATGGACGACATCAGCAACGTGCAACTCATCCCGTCGTTCATGCTGTCGGAACTGCGCGCGGCCTTTCAGATCGGCTTCGTGATCTTCCTGCCGTTCCTGTTGATCGATCTGATCGTCTCGAGCGTGCTCATGGCCCTCGGCATGATGATGATGCCGCCGACGACGATCGCATTGCCTCTGAAGATTCTGATGTTCATCCTGGTCGACGGCTGGAGTCTGGTGCTCAAGGCGCTGGTCGGCAGTTTTCACTGATTCGCCATCGTCGATTCGCGACTGAACACCCATGGGACGTTTGAGCTCCTCGCTGCCCAAGGCGCCGATTACCCCGCTTGCCCCGCTTCCGCGGCAGGAAACGGCGGCTGGCGGCACTGCGATGCGCGAAGAACCGAACAAGCTTCCGAAAGAGCCGGACCTGAGCGCGCCGCTCTGGGCGCGCTGGCGCACGGCGGGCGACGAAAGCGCGCGCGAGGCTTTGATTCGGCACTATCTGCCCTACGCACGCATGATGGCGGCAGGGCTGTATGGCCGCCGCTCCCACAACGACGTGGAGTTCGAAGACTACCTGCAGCTTGCGAGGGTCGGCTTGATCGAAGCGGTGGACCGGTTCGACCCGACGCAGGGCAACCAGTTCAACAGTTTCGCTTCCAAGCGCGTGCATGGGGCGATCTTGAATGGCCTGGTACGGCTGACCGAGAAGAATCAGCAGATCAGCGTACTGATGCGCTTGCGGCAAGAGCGGCTCGCATCGATCAAGGAAGCTGCGGCGCATGAGGAGGCGGATGCCACGGCAGAGCCCGACGCCGCGAATTCATCGCCACGTCCGGAAACAGCCACCGCACGCGGCGCCGACAAACTTTTCAAGTACCTGGCAGAGGTCGGGATCGGTATCGCGCTGGGGATACTGCTCGAAGACACCGGAATGGTGGATGCGGAAGCCTTCGACGGGGAGGAGGCTGCGCACGCACCCTCGCCAGAGGTCAGCTATTTCCGCAGAACCGAGATCGTGCAGCTTGGCACTCTCTTGCGCAGCTTGATGGATCGTCTCAGCGATCACCAGAAGACAGTGATCCGCTATCACTACCTGCAGGAGGTCCCGTTCGACGAGATCGCCTCGCGAATGGGCCTGACTCGCGGACGGATCTCCCAGCTGCATCGACAAGGGTTGCTGCGACTGCGCGAACTGCTCGGCAAGGATGCCCGACTGGACGTGTCGTTGTGAACTCGCCATTCATCCAGATCTTCATCACCGATTTCCTTACTCACTGTTGCCATGAATGACATTCCCCTGAACCCGAGCACTTCTTCGACGGCGGCCCCCTTGCATGCCGAGCCGCGCGTGATCGCTGCGCGGCAGCGGCTTGACCGGATGGAGGGATTCTTGCGCGAAGACCCGTCGAACAATGCACTGCTGATCACTGCCTTCGAAACGGCACTGTCCTGCGGCGAATGGGAGCGTGCCGAGTTTTATATGCGCCAGGCGCAGGCATTGCGGGGCGACGAGCTCGGGTGGCGGTTGCGGGAAGGCGACTACTGGTTGGCCCAGCAGCGCTACGACGAGGCACAAGCGGTGCTGGAAGCCCTGGCGGGTACCCCGCAGCCCCCGCCCGGGTTCATCGACGTGCTGATGCACAACCTCGCGTTCATAGAGATGCGCCGAGGCCGCAACGCCGACTGCGTGGAGCGACTCGCAAGGTTCCTGGAAGTGCCGGTTGCCACCGCCGCGGCAGCCGGGCAGGGGTCTTCGCCGGCTGTGGCCGCGCGTGCCTTGCAACAGCTTTGGCTGCGCGCCTTGCACCACGACGGGCAGATCGAGAGGGCGATGAACTGGGCGCTCGCCGCACAGCAGAATGGAACGCTCGACGCGCAAGCGGCGGGAATCGCAGCCCTGATCGCGATCGACGCGTCTGACTTCGCCGCTGCACAGCGATGGTCGGATCTGAGCCTCGGTAGCGGGACACCGCAGGAGCAACCTCCTGAGGCGTTCACGACCAAAGCTTCATTGGCCCTGGCTCGACGCGATGCGGCAACGGCCAGCAAGTTCGCCGACGCGGCACTCGAGCGTCATCCCGGGGATGGACGAGCCTGGTCGACGCGTGGATTCGCGTTCCTGCTGAGCGGGGATTTGGGTCAGGCTTTTCAGGCGTTCCGGCGGTCCCTTGCCGTCATGGGCCAGCACATCGGAACCTGGCACGGACTGGGTTGGACGCAGCTTCTGCAAGGCGATCTGGCCGGTGCTCAGGAGAGTTTCGAGACCGCACTCGGCCTGGATCGGAACTTCGCGGAAAGCCATGGCGGGTTGGCGGTTGCACTGGCCATGCAGGAGAGGCAGGGAGAGGCGAGAGAGCATGCGGAACTGGCACTGCGGTTGGATCGAGCCAACCTTTCCGGCCGCTATGCCCAGGCACTGCTGACGGGAGACGTGAAGGATGCCGGCGACGTACAGCGATTCGGGCGGCGTTTGCTGGCGGGGATGCCGGGCCCCTTCGGGGAGGATCTTGGCGACCTTCTCCCCGCGCTCGCCGAGCATCCGCCAAAGTAAGGCTTGTGGGGGGATGACTAGCGTGCCACGGGCGCACCGGGTGCGCCTGGCCCCGTGGCGATCGCATCGGCCAGCAGGAAGTCCCCCGCTTCGCACATGGCCGCTTGCAGTTCCGCATCGGCCTCCATGCGTTGGATCACCGTGTCGACCAATTGATCGAAAGCATGGCCATCGATCCGGTCCCGCCCAAGGGTTTGCAGCAGAAGGGATTCCAGAAAAAGACGGAAAGCCTTGCGCTGACGCTGAGGGTCATCAGGAGACAAGGCTCGTACTCGTACAGCAACCATCCGCTGTACCTGTGCATCGGCACCACCGGGTTCCAGCGTGTTTGATCTGTCGTCATCCGACAGGCTTGCACGGCCTCGAGCCGTCTCGCGCGAAGCGGCGTCATGCGTTCGCGACTGCACCTGGAACTGCGCTCGAAGCTGAGCGCGGATCATTGTTGCGAGTTGCGTGGTCGGATCGATCATCAAGAGCCAATGCGGAAGGCTTGCCGAAAACGGGGGCGTGGCAATCAGTGCATCCGACCCTGCTGCCCGTAGTTGGCGAGCAGGACATGCGCGAGCGAATCCTCCGAGTCTTCGCCGGCACCACCCGACGGAGATTTTTGCTCCGCGGGCGAGCCACCCGAGCGGCCCGGGAGTGCATGGATGCCGTCGATCACCTTCTGGATATCGCTGGACAGCGCCTTGTTCGAACCCTCGAGTGCCAGCCCCTGCGCATAGCAGGCAAGGGCATCGTCGAATTGGTCCTGGGCCAGCGCGGCAAAGCCCCTGACGAAATGAGGCAGCGGATCCGTGGGGGAAAGATCGAGCAAGGGCTGCCAGGTCAGCAGGGCCACTGCAGCACGCCCCGAACTGAACTGGAGCAGGCCGAGTTGATAGCGTGCCAGGGGAAAGTCGGGCGCGAGCCTCGTCGCGTTCGCCAGGGCCGTCTCGGCATTGACCATGTCTCCAAGCGCCGCGTATTCCGAACCCAGCATGAACTGAGGCAGCGACGCGCCTGGCAGAAGTGCGCTCGCATTCTGAAAGCCTTCAATCGCACGCGCGGCGTCGTTTGCCTGGCTGGCAGCGATGGCGTCGGCCATCAGTGCATCGAATGCTTGTTGGCTGGAGTCTTGCATGAAGCTTGCCTCGGAATCTTGCTTGGATGATCGAACTGGCAGGGAAGCATTTTCCTCTGCTCTGGTCCAGCAGAGAAGGAATCTGCAGGATCGATCAGCTTTTTTATCGACTTTGCTAAACAACACGAAGATCTGGCGGATAAGTTGCAAAGGTGCGCTCTCGCCGGGTTCAACCCAGATCAACGCCTGGAGAAAAGCCGGCTGCATGTCGACGAGGTCGGAAAGATCTCGAAGACGGACGTTGCGGACTGGACGAACACGAGTCGATTGCTCGCCATGTGGGCGCGCGCAACTCGTACCTTCCATCCGTCATCGACCGAAGAACATCCGTGTTTGGTAAAGCGACAATGAACCACCCAGGATGAGCGGCCTTCCGATGAGGATTGGCTGCATGCGAATCGGTGGAAAAGAACCCGTCGGAAGAGATATGCAGAGTGATCCCGGGATGAGCTAGGGCGAGAAGTACCCCCTTGGATGCTGGCAATGATGTCGGTGAATACAACAACTTGAGGAGCTTGAATGTCGAATATTGGAAGAGGGAAGATTTCCCTTGCGGTCTGCCTTGCACTGTTGATTTCTGCCTGTGGTGGAGGGGGCGGCGGCGGCGGGGGAATTCCGCTGTTGCCCACGACATCGGTGCCGGACTCGAACTCAAACGCAAACTCGAATCCACCGTCGACCGACACTCCGGGCGATCCGCCGGTGAGCCCTTCGGCGATCACGCACTACTCCTACAAACTGGGGGACGCCGATCTGGCCAGTTTCGACGCTTTCTCCAAGGAGCTCGAGAGTCCGGCGGTCGCAGGGTTGAGGCCGTTCATGATGCTGGGCATCACTATTTCTCCACCCGATACGCTCTTCGCTACCCGCGCGATCTATCGGCGTGACGGCGAGAAAAGCGACTATGTACATCGGGTCGTTCCAGCAACCGACTCCTCGAATTTTTCCAAGATCCAAGCCCTCGGCGCCGAAGGCTATCAGCTCACTCAGGTGGTGCCGCTTTCTACCGACGGCGCGTTCAGCTCGATCTTCAGCAAGGACAAATCGGCAAACATCACCTATGTCTTCACGGACGCTGGAAGGCTTCCTTTGAAGGACGCCGACAAACCGGCATTCCTGGAGTCGTTGAACAAGCTGGGAGGCGAGGGGTTCTGCAACCCGCTGCTCGCCATCGATACCGAGGGTGCCGAAGCCAGCTTTCGCGTGCGCCTCATGCGAGAACAGCCGACGACCGCTCGTTGCTCTTTCGCGTTGTTTCCGTTGGCCAAGAGTGCCGACGAGCACATGGCCCAAGCAAACACGTTGGGTGCGGAGGGCCGGAAGTTCGTGATGGACGTTCCAGGAGCGCTTGCAGAAAGCTTGTACGTCCGGGATACAGCCCAGAAGACGGTGTTCAAGTACCACTCGGTGGAAACCGAATTGAAGGATGGGCCGGGCAGCCTCGACTACCTGAAGACCTTGGTGTCGCTGCTGAATCAAGAGGGAGCGAAGGGCGCCATTCCCACAGACTATCGGGTGGATGGAAGCCGCAGCTACACGACTTTTTCGACGGCCTACGATTGCACCGGAATTCTTTGCCGATAGTGGGTAGCGTGTAGAACCATCCCTGCCTCACCTGGCCGCCGTGGCTGCGGACCGGGTCGAGGCGGGAGTTGGGTCGTTGGTTGCCTTGGCTGAGCGCTATGAGTGCGCCGAGGCCAGAATGGGGATCTTTTTGCGCATGCTCGGGCGCATGACCGGACCGTCGATGCGTTCCAGGCGCAGTCCGAAGGCTCTGCGAAGGGTCCCGTCGAGGATACCCAAGCCAAACTGATATTCGTTTTCGCAGGACTGCGCGAACTGGTCTCCTTCGAGATACATGCAGGAGCCGCCGCAGATCTGCAGCACCGGGCAGTTGCTGCAGCATTCCCTGTGCGCCCAGTGCGTGGACGTATCCAGGCGCACATCTTCCATTTTCAAGGCGGAGCCAAGGCGGTGCTCGCCCGAACCGCCCGTGTTGTGACAGGTCAGAACATTTGAGTGGAGATCCACGGCGAGATGGTCGCTGCGATCCATGCCGCATTTCTGCCCCATCGACGTGGACGGGGTCTCCAGTTCGATGAACTTCAGGAAATTCCTTGCCCGCTCTACGAGCGCCGGCATCTTGAGTGCTTCGCCGGTTTCGAATGATTCGGCGACGGCTCCCTTGAGCTTGCCGTACTGTTCCGTGGACCATACGCCCGGACCCGCGAGTGCCTTTTCGTCATGGGTGGCGACCACCCCTTCGAAGGACGTGACGATCGAGTCGTCGCCAAACTTGTCGATGAACCAGCGTCGAATCTCGGTTGGATCGCAGTTCTGCGGCGTCAGTACCGAACTGATCACCATTCGCCGGTGAACCTTTCGATCCTCCCACAGGGCTCGAATCGCCTGGAAGCGGTCGGGATCGTCGAATGGATCCTCGCCCCGCACATGCTGGCCGGGGCCGTCATGCGAGAGCGTGATATTGATGTCGTACCGCGCGATGAAATCGACGATCTCCTGGGTCAGCAGACTTCCGTTCGTCACCATGGAGAAGTCTGCATCCGGGAACCTCCGGTCGAGCTCGGGGACAAGAATCTCGAGCTTTCGGAAGTAGAGCAGAGGCTCACCCCCCCAGAACTCGATCTGGTCCGGTGCCCCTTCGATCCAGGAGTCGAGATCGCGCAAGAAGGCGTGTGCGTCCGAGGTCCTGGTCAGTGCCATCGAGCCGACCTGGCTGGACTGATTGCAGTAGGCGCAACTGTAGTTGCAAGCCAGGCCGAGTTGGATCTTCAGGACGGAGGGGTTGGCTTGCTTGCGGGCCGGCTGCCGTGGGTGGACTCGAAAGGCGTCCTCCCAAGCCACCGATTCGGCGGTGGCTGCGCTTTTCGCGAGAACGGGTGTCCCGTCGAAATTCGTGAGGCTGCTCGTGTGCGGGTCGTACTGCAGGCGTACGGCACTCCCGGCTGCATTCTTGCAATGGAACGTGAACATCCGGGAGGCCTCCGTCGATTCGTTCGATCAGTGCGCAGCCGCGCGCAGCACGCGGCGCTTGCCGCGCGGCGTGTCGGGCAGCGGCGAGATGGTACCGCAGTCGTTGGTTGCGGAACCCGCGATGAAGATGGACTGATCGGAAAGAAAGTCGATGTTCCTGGCTTCGACCACCACTTTGCATTCGAGCGGAAGAGCGGAGGGGCGACGCTCCACGGTGTTGTTGGCGAGATGGTTCTTCATGGGTACTCCGGGTTGAAAAAATGCTGAAGGGAAGGAAATGGGTTGGGGTTCTCGATACTGGCCTCCTGGCATGCCGACGTCAGGTGCAGGGATGAACGCCGCGGGTGGCAGGAAACCTCGATGTCGCTGCGAGGGACACCACGCTCTGGAGGCCCAGAGGCTCCAGTCCGAAGCCGAACCACAGCGGAATCAGGCCGGTCGCGAACGCCCTGGCGACATGCAGGGGGCGGCGACCCTGGTCGATCGCGGCTTCCGGCGGAGTCAGGTCGCAGAAGAGGATGTGGTGTCCCTTTTCAAGCAGCACCGCCAGGAGCTCGGCTGGGCTTCGTGCACAGGTGGCGGCGGCGATTTCCCCGGCTGTCACGGCCACCGTGTTCCGGACCCACCAGTCCGCCTTGTCGAAGGCCGATTGCGTAGCGAAATACTCACCGTGCTGGCTGGCGCTGATTACCTGGTTGGTTCGCAGGGCCACGGCAGCAGCTTTACCGTGATGTTGCTGGATGCGGCTTTCCGCCTCGCCGATGCAGGCGTCGAGCGCTTCATCCAGCCCGAGGCCCGAACCGGTCGTCAAGGCAGTCATGCATCCGACTCGGCTTTGGGCAAAGCACGCGACCACCGGCAGCGTATCGGACGGCAGCCAGTGCAGGGAAATGCCATATCCAGCCGCGCGCAGTTGCTGGAGGCGTCCGCGGGCGATGGGTTCGATCGTGGACTCATCGATCCTTGCGGGGGCGCTACCGGACAGCCAGTGGCGACAGAAGGCATCGCGTTCGACGAGTTCGATGAGCGCGCGGGTCTGGGCCGTTTCCCTGTCGGTGAATGCGGCCAACCCCGAAGTGTTGGAGCGGGTGAAAGGCGGCTCCGAATTGCCGTTGCTCAGAGCGCTGGCCGCGTAGACGCACTGTGCCATGACCCATCTGGTCCTTCCGTTCGACGCATCGATGGCCGGGACCCATGGATATGCGCGCGCGGGAGAGAACGGCTGAAATGGAAAGCTCGAACGGCGATGCTGCGCGGCCGAATAGGCCACCAGTTTCCGGGGATCCAGGGCGTCCTTGCCGACGTCCGAGATCGTCGTGTGCTCCAGGCCGCGAGGAGCGCTGCACCAGCCCATTCGCTCCCAGGCCTCGGCTTCTGCCTTGATGGCTGCAGTTCTCGGGCTCTGCGAGCGACCGGCCGCCCAAAGGGCTTGGCCTTCGATACCCGGGATGACGAGCGGACCGGCGACGGCGATCCGCGCGGCCAGCGGAAGCGCCAGCGTGTGCTGCGGTACGGGGTGGACCGGAACCTGTTCGTTCGCGCGGTGGGCAAGCGCCTCCTGTTCGGGCGTAGGTGCCGCGCCGAGTAGCAGCGCGGGGAGCGGGTAGAGCGCCTCGGGAAGCCCGAACAGCGCCTGGACTTCGGTCTCCACCGTGTCGCCGCGCACGATGGAACTCGCCTGCTCCTCGAGCGCGGCTAGCGCGGCGTTCTGCAATGCGTGGCCCGCCTCGATCATGGCCAGCGTCAGAGCGCGATTGCCGTATTTCTCGCTGATGAAAGCCAGGTCTGCGACCGGGAAGATCGCCGCGTGCGCGTAGCGCAGCGAATGAGGGGCAAGAAGGGTGCTCCACACGTTTTCGGTGGCGCCAGGCAGTATGGAAAGGGTGAGCGCGCCGCCGAACTCATCGGTGGCGTGGTATTTGATTTCGTAAAGGCCTGGCACGTAGTGCCCGGCCGGGCGCATGAGTGCGATGAACCACCGCAGCCCGTACAGTGCACCTCCAGATGGGACGGTGCGGCGCACTCGTCCGCGGTGTTCTTCGAGCACCCCATAGAGCGACCACAGGATATTGACGAGCGCTTGCAGGGATAGCGCGCGATCGTCGAATGTCTGAGTGCTCTTGCGTCGGCGCAAAGCCTCTTGGAGATGGGTATTCGCGGGCCGAAGAAGACTTGCCGACGCTGCGAAGGTCTTGAGCCCGTCGTCCGTCTTCTGGCGCAGTGCCTGCACCGCTTCCAGGCTCCTGGCTGGGACGCTGAGCGGTTGGGGGGCCCAGCCGATTCGAGCCTGACTGGCGAGCGCATGGCTGGCCTCGATCAGGACTCCCTGATCGATCAGGGCCTGCAAGGAACGTTCGACTTCGCCACCGGGCCAGCGCTGGCTGAGTCCGGAATGCACATCCGTCCAAGCCGTCTTGCCGTCGCAATGTCGTTCCACCTCCCGCAGGAATTCCGGCGGTGCATGGACGCGAAGACGCTTCAGGGGGAGTTCGCACTGAACCCCATTGCGCAGGTATGTCCAACGGCCGGCAACCACCGGCCATCTCGGTCTGAGGTTCGATGAGGTGCTCGCGCCCACGAGGTCCATCACCCTTCGATTGCGGCTGTGGCGAGCGGCGACGGCTGACTCGCCGCTGGCGCCGCGTGCCTGATGTCGAGCAGAGAAGCCAGCATGGGGCCGTATCCGGAGGGGGGCAGGATGGGATTCGAGTTCGCCTCGAGCCACCACACCTTTTCGTCCCGGTCGACCACCGCATCGAGCGCGCACAGGACCGGAAGCCCGAGCTCCTCCTCCAGTGCCGCGTTGATGCAGTTGCCCATGCGCCGGATCTGCGCATGCAGCGCAGCCGAGAGCTTGTCCAGATCGCTGTCGGATTGGGCCTGCACGGGGCTTTCCGCATACCTGCGTCCGTACCGGTATTCGACCCAGGCGACCTTGCCGGCTTCCAGGACGTCACTCAGCCCCAAGCCCTGAAACGCAAGCGTGGAGGTCAGCCACCGCTTGTCCTTGTTTTCCGGCACCTGGCCGTCGAGGCGATTGAGCTTTCTCGCGACCAGCATGCCGACGGTCGAGACGCCATCTCCGACGATGGTCGGGCGTTCGTGGCAGTGGGCGTGGAACGGTCGATTTCCCCAGAACCAGACCTTCAGGTTCTTGCCGGCGATGAATTGCTCGGCAAAGAGCCGCTGCGATTTCAGGCCCGCGAGTTCCGGTGAGGTCCACGCTTGCGAGAGCGAGGGATATGGGCCGAAGACCGCGTCGCCGAACGAGCCCGCGGGCAGCTTGAGCAGATAGTCCTTCGGGATGGGGGCGGTGAGTTCCCAGTGTTCAGGGGTCGGCAGGCCATGGCGAGCCAGGAATTCCTTGAACATCAGCTTGTCGCTCGACAGCGGCCACCGCAGGGGACGATAGGGAAGCCAGCCAATGAATCCGGTCGCATTCGGGCTGAGTGTGCTGGCGTAGCTCATCGTGCCGCCGCCATTGAAGAACTGCGGATGCAGCTGGCAGCGCACGCGCCCCCATTCGATCTCCAACCGAAAGGTCTTCATGTCCAGCCGGACTTCCGCGCTGTGAGCCAGCGCCCAGTCCTGTACGGCTCGGAAATGATTCAGCGTGACACCAATGTAAGACACAGATCCCTCAGTGACGGGTTCGACAAGACCCCCTTGATCAACCTATCCAGCAAATACACGGTTTGTTTAGCGATTACCCGATGGGTTTGATCGGGATTGGCTAAACGGACCGCGAAAGCCGCGGATGTGTTGGTGAGAACTGCGTGTGGGGGTGAGGGTCGGAGCCGGGGTGCTGTGTCGGGTGCCCATGGGAAGCGGCTCAATCCGTCTTTGCCGCTCATGTGGTTCGACATCAATTTCTGATCTCGAACGGACACGATCATGGTAGCCATCGTCAGCGGTAACAGCCTGGGCCTGAGCCTGACCTCTCTGAACACACTGGGCCAACGCGGCTCGCTCGGGGTTGCGGGGCAGGGTCGAAACGGAGAGCTGGCCTATGTCAATATCGCCAACGGCAACCTGGTCCTGCAGGATCTGGATGACAAGCTCGTTGCGCGCGGGGGCGATGTCGGGGTTGTTCGAACCTACAACAGCCAGGGTCTGCTGAACGACGACAACGGCGACAACTGGGCTGTGGGCGCCTATGGCCAAAGCGTGAAGCTCACCGGCACCGTGGCCACCGCCGGAAGCACCTTGGTGCGTACGGATCGCGATGGTGCGGCTGCCACCTACGCCTGGGACGCTGCGCGCAGTCTCTACGTGAGTTCGGCCGGCGCGGGGGCTTTCGACACGATCGCCTACGACTCCGCCGCCCTGCGCTTCGTCTGGACCGATGGGGATACGGGGCTTCAGGAGCGCTACGAGTCCACGGGCCTCGGGCGGCTGATGTCTGCCAGCGATCCCGTAGGCAATACTCTTGCCTACACATACAACGGCAGCACCAATACGGTCCAGAAGATCGTCGACGCCAACGGCGAGACGACCTATTTCGACTACAGCGGCACGAATCTCACGCAGATCCGCACCGAGGCGACGGGCGGGGTGATATTGACTCGCGTTCGTTACGCTTACGACACGTCGAACCGTCTGACGAGCGTGACGGTCGACCTGAGTCCCGAAGACAACAGCGTGGCCGATGCCAAGACGTACGTCACGACCTATACCTACGATGGCACCAGCAAGCGCATCGCTTCGGTCACGCAAAGCGACGGAACGAGCCTCGCGTTCACGTATGGGGCCGACAACCGCATTGCAACCGTCAAGGATGGCCTTGGTCAGACCACTACCTATACCTACGACACCACGAACCGGCGCACCACGGTCACGGATCCGCTCGGCCTGGCGACCTTCTACAGCTATGACGCGGCCGGACAACTGACGCAGATCCAGGCGCCGGCCGTTGCCGGTGTCTCGCAGGTCACGCTGTTCAGCTATGACGCCAACGGCAATGTCACCCAGGTCACCGATCCGCTCGCGCTGACGGTGACGATGCAGTACGACGCGTACGGCAATCAGACCCTGCAAAGGGATGCAGCCGGCAACACGATCACCCGCACCTTCGACGTGCGCAATCAGTTGCTGACCGAGACTGTCTACCTCACGCCCGATCCGGACGGTGCAGGTAGCGGTCAGCCCGGTCAGCCCCTGACCACTCGCTATGTCTACGACAGCACGGGCAAAAACCAACTGCGCTTCGTGCTGAGTGCCGAAGGCCGGGTGACGGAGTACCGCTACGACAGCTACGGCCAGCGGACCACCGCGCTGCAGTATGCGGGTGGCAAGTACGACGTCTCGTCCTTGGCTGCAACAGCCGTGCCCACGGAGGCTCAGTTGGTCACCTGGACGGGCACGCAGGACCGCACGCAGGCCAGCCGCACCGACACCGTGTACGACGCCCGCGGCCAGATCCAGAAGGTGACGGTCTTTGGGGCGGTCGACGCCAGCGGCAATGGCGTTGCCGACGGTACTCAATCCGTGCTCCAGTACGTCTACGATCGCGCCGGCTTGCTGCTGAGCACGGTGAGTGCCACCACGGGAAGCACCGTGTTCACCTACGACGGCAAGGGGCGCGTGCTCTCGAGCCTGAATGCACTCAACCAGACCACCCTGACGAGCTACGACGACGCGAACAACAAGACCGTCGTCACGCTGGCCAACGGCCTGATCACGACCAGCGCCTACGACAAGAATGGACGGCTCACGAGCGTGACGCAAGGCTCGGCCGCCACACCCAACCTCGGCGCCACGACGAACAGCTACGACAAGGATGGGCGGCTGATCCGCCAGGTCGATCCGACGGGGGTGTCCACCGGACGCGTTTACGACGAAGCGGGGCGCCTGATCGCCGAGATCGACGGCACCAACGCGCTGACCGAATACGTCTACGACAAGAACAACCAGGTCACGCAGAAGATCGTCTATGCCACGGCGGCCTCCACGACCGCGGTGGCGAGCTACTACGCCGATCCCAACAGTGCACCGGTCAACCGCCTGAGCGCGCTTCGTCCCGGCCTCACGGGCAGCGACCAGAAGTCCTGGCGCCTCTACGACGGCGCGGGCCGCCTGGTGCGCACGGTCGATGCTGCGGGTGCCGTCACGGACTTCTTCTACGACGGCGCGTCGCGTCTGATCGGAACGACCCAGTACGTCAAGACATTGGTGCCCGGCACATTGGGCGCGGCACCGACATTCACGGCGACTACGCCAGGACTCGATGGCAACGATCGTGTCACGCGACGTTTCTATGACAATGACGGCCTGCTTCTCGGGACCCTGGATGCGGAAGGCTACCTGAGCGAATCGCGCTATGACGCCAAGGGTCGGCTGATCACGCAGATCTCCTATGCCAAGCCGACCACCGGCACGCTGCGCGCCGCCGGGACGCTGGCTCAGCTGATCCCCCTGACGGACTCCCAGGACCAGACCTCGCGCTGGATGTACGACGATCAAGGCCGGATGCTGGCCCAGATCGATGCCGAAGGCTACATGACGGAGTACGTCTACGACGGCAACGGAAACGTCACGACTTCCACCCGTTACGCCACGCCGGTGAGCGCAACCTTGTTGTCGTCGATGACGACCGCCACCACAGTGGCCAGCCTGCGTCCGGCGACTGCCGGAGGTTTCCGCACCACGACGAGCGTCTACGACAAGCTCAACCGCGTCACGCAGCGCACCAATTTCGAAGGCACGGTCTCCACGTACGAGTACGACAGTGTTGGCAACCTGGTCAAGACCACCAATGCGGTGGGCACGGCCGAGGTGCAGACGATCAATGCGCGCTATGACATCCAGGGGCGTCTCACGGGCGAGCTCACGGCCGAAGGGGGAGCCCTGCTCGTGGCCGGCCAGACCCAGGCGCAGATAGACGCCATCTGGTCGCAGTACGGACTGACCCATGCATACGATACGGCCGGCCGCCGCACCAGCACCACGGACGCCTACGGAAACAAGACGCTCTTCTACTACGACGCGGATGGCCGCCTGACGCACAGCGTGAACGCGCGCGGCGAGGTCACCGAGCAGCACTACAACCCGATCGGACAGCTGGACTATTCCACCCGCTATGCCGCCCGCTTCCTCAGCCTGACGGGTCTCACCGGCGGACTGGCGACCGATGCTTTCAAGACGAGCGTCGCCGCTCTCAGGAACGTCCCGCTCGACAGCACGCAGAGCTTCACTTACAACGCGGCCGGCAAGGTTGCCACGGCGACCGACGAAAAAGGCAACGTCACTCAATCGACCTACAACGCGTTCGGTGATCTGACGGGCCGGACCCAGGCACTCGGCGGCGGCCAGCAGCTGGTCCAGTCGATGACGGTGGACCGCCGGGGCCTTGTCACGGGCACGGTGTCCGATGCGACGGGCATCAACGCCATCACCAGCGCCGTCTACGATGCCTTCGGCCGGCTGACCAGCAGCACGGACGCGAACCTGAACGTCCGCCAACAGCGCTACGACCGCCTCGGGCGCGTTGTCGGAACCACCGACGCCGCGTCGGCCGTACGCTCGTCGACCTACGATGCCTTCGATCGGGTCCTGACCCAGACGGATGCGCTGAATCAGGTCACGACTTTCACCTACGACAAGGCACTGCGCAGCGTCGCCATCAAGACCCCCGAAAACATCACCGTGACGACGGTGTACACGCGGCTCGGGCAGAAGCAAAGCGTGGTGGACGGCAACCTCAACACCACGACGTACGCCTACGACAAGGACGGGCATCTCCTCACGACGACGACGGCGCTCACGTCGACCTCGAACACCTACGACCGCGCGGGTCGCCTGGCCACGACCAAGGACGCCAATGGCACGATCACGACGTTGGCCTATGACGCGGCGAACCGTGTGCTCACCCGCACCGTGGACGCCACCGGACTGAACCTGATCACGACCTACGCGTACGACGCCAAGGGTCAGCAGATCAGCGTGACCGACCCCAACAACGTCGTCACGACGATTGCCTACGATCTCAAGGGACAGGTGACCAGCCGCACGGTCGATGCGACGGGGCTGAACCTCGTCACGCAGTACACCTACGACGCCGTGGGCAACACGCTCACCGTGATCGATCCCAACCTGGTCACGACCCAGTACATCTATGACAAGCTCGGCCGGCGCACGCAGATGCTGGTGGACCCCGCGGGCCTGAACCTCACGACCAGCTACGCCTACGACAAGAACGGCAACCTCACGAGCAAGACGGATCCGAATCTCCAGGTCACGCGCTACGCCTACGACGCCGAGAACCGGCTGGTCTTCACGCTCGATCCCGTCGGCAACCTGCAGCGCACCAAGTACGACGCGGAAGGTCGCGTCATCCTGACCGTCGACTATGCGGCACCCATCGATACGGCAAATCTGGGTGCCGCGCCGACGGTGAATCAGATCGAAGCCAAGGTTCCGGCGGCCGCGAATCCGGCCAAGGACATCACGGTACACCGTGTGCTCGACAAGGACGGGCGGGTCGTTGCCACGGTCAACGGGCTGGGCGAAGTCGTCAAGTTCGTCTACGACAGCAATGGCAATGTGATCGACCGCACGGCCTACGCGGCGCGCATCGTGATGGCCAACTGGACCGTCGGCACGGTTCCGGCACCGACGCCGAACACGGCACTGGATCTGCGCCTGCGCACGGTGTATGACCAGGTCAATCGCGCCGTCTACACCATCGACGGCATCGGGGCGGTCACGCGCAACATCTACGACGGCAATGGCAACGTGCTGGAGCGGTTCGCGTACGCGGCACCGGTGCCCACTGCCACCGCCGCGACCACCAGCGCGCTCGCAGCAGCCGTCGCCCTGGTGGCGAATCCGGCAACGGATGCGCATGACCGCTATCTCTACGATCGCGCCGACCGCATGATCTGGCGCGCGAATGGCGTCGGGGGCGTCACCCAGCTGGTCTACGACAAGAACGGCAACGTTCTGAAGACGATTCAGTACGCCACGGCGATCTCGGCCACGGCACTCGCCTCGGCGGCCGTGGCGGGGGCGGGCGATCGCATCACCGACATGGTGTACGACACGGCGAACCGCCGGGTCTTCGTGACGGACGCTCTGGGTGGATTGACCGAAACCGTCTACGACAAGAACGGGAACGTCACGACCCGCTATGCGTACGGCAAGTCGGTAGCGGTTCCCACGGCGACCAGCAAGCTCACCGAAGCGCAAGTGAGAACGGCTCGAGTCCCCGATTACGACGTGTCCGATCGCGTGACGCGCGCAGCCTACGACAAGGCCAACCGACTGGTCCTGGCGGTGGACGCCATCGGCGCAGTGACGGAGACGTCCTATGACGCGGTCGGCAATGCGATTCAGACCAAGAGCTACGCCAAGTCGATCGTCCTGACTTCCCTGAAGTCCAATTTGACGGCCAGCGTCGAAACGCTGCGCGCGCTGCTGACGGCCGACACCACCAACGATCGCACGGTCAAACGTGCCTACGACGGCGCCAATCGTCTGGTCTACACCGTGGACCCGATGGGCTTCGTCAAGAAGAACGTCTACAACGGCCTCGATCTGGTCACGCAAACGACCGAATACTGGTATTCGATTCCCGCATCCACGACCAACGCGGGGATCGGAACTGCGGTTTCTGCAGCGCCGACGCTGGATCGCACGAACACCTTTGTCTACGATGCTGCCGGTCGGATGCTGAGTACGACCGACTCTCTGAGCAACACGGAGAGCTATACCTACAACGGTCTGGGACAGAAGGTCAGCTTCACCAACAAGAAGACTTCCGTCTGGTCCTATATCTACGACGCGGCGGGGCGGATGATCAAGGAGACCGCGCCTGCGGTCGAGGTCACTGCGGTCAAGACGGACGCGAGTGGCAAGCTGATCGTCGACACAGCCAACTCCGCCACGGCGAACATCATCACCCAGATGACGTACGACGCGCTGGGTAACCTGAAGTCGCGGACGGAGGCCGCCGGGCGGGTCGAACAACGCGTCACGAGCTACGAGTACGACGCGGTCGGACACCAGGTTCGTACGATCTTCCCGACGGTCAACGTCTACAACCCGGCCGGCGACACGCTCACGACGAACGGCACGAGCGGGCTGGCCACGCGCACCGAGACAACCACCACGCTGGACACGCGCACCACATACAACGTGTTCGGAGAGGCCATCGCCAACAAGGACGTGGCCGGCAGCTACAGCTACAAGGCCTATGACCTCCTGGGCCGGCTCGCCTACGACGTGGATGCCCTGGGGTTCGTGACCGGCTACGTCTACAACGTCTGGGGCGAGGTCAACGAATTGACCCGCTTTGCCAACGCGACCACGCTGGCCAGCACCACGCCGGCGAGCCTGAGCGTCACCCAGATCAGCACCGCGGTGAATGCCGCTGGCATCGATCACGGCAAGGATCGCAAGATCACGACCACCTATGACCGGGCCGGACGGGCCATCAAGGTTATCGAGCCGGTCTCCTATACCTACGACTCGTCGGCGGCGGCGGCCTCGCAGTACGCCACGGCCGGGCGTACCACGGTCAACACGTACAACGCTTTCGGAGAGATCACTCGCGTTGGCCTGTTGAAGAACGCGGCGCTGAACACCTGGGTCTACACCAACAACTACTACAACCTGGCGGGTCGGCAGATCGCTACGGTCGACGCGCTGGGCTATCTGACCAAGCAGGAGTTCGACCCGTGGGGCAACGTGACCCTGCGCAGCGAGTACGCCAAGCCGGTGGTGGGATGGAACGCCGCGGCCGCGCCGGCGGCGGTGCCGACCGCTCCCACCGACGCGGTCAACGATCGCCAGGTCGCCTATGCGTACGACCGCATGGGTCGCAAGACCAGCGAGACGCGCATGAGCGTCGAGTTCAGCGCCAGCGCCAACGGAACCAGCACCCGTGCCAACCTGGTCACGAGCTATGCCTACGACGCGGTCGGCAACCTGACCGTCACGACCGACGCCAATGGCGGGACGACCTACAGCTATTACGACGCGCTGGGCCGCGTGCGTGCGACGGCCTCCCCGAGCACGAGCAACGGCAACCTGACGGCCGTGACCAAGTTCCAACGCGATGCTTATGGCAACGTGGTGGTCAAGACCGAGACGCACGTCTACAAGAGTTCGCCATCTGCCGACGCTCTTGCATCTCCCGGTGCGTCCACGCTGAGTTCCGGGCAACGCCTCTTGCCCGGTCAAAGCATCTACTCGGCCGACGGCCGCTACAACTTCACCTTGCAGACCGATGGCAACCTGGTGGTCTATGACCGCCAGGACAACAACCAGGTCCTTTGGACCTCGAACACCTCCGGGTCCGGTGCCACGAGCCTGGACGTCCAGGCCGACGGCAACGTGGTGCTGTATGGCCCGAGTGGCGCCATCTGGCACACCTACACCAACGGCAAGGGCAGCGTCAATCTGGTGATGCAGAGCGACGGCAATCTCGTCCTCTACACCGCTGGCGGCACGTGGGCATGGGACACCGATCCCGACAACAACGTCGACATCAACGCGGACCGCGTGACCTTCACGCAGTACGACAAGATGGGCCACGCCACGCAGACCACGGACGCGGCGGGCTTCAATCACTATAGCTCCTACGACGCGCGCGGCAACATCGCCAAGGAATGGCAGTTGGTGACCGACAACGACAACGTCTCGAGCACGATGTTCCGCGTCTACCAGTACGACAAGCTCGGCCAGCAGACGCATGTCATCGACCCTGCATCGCGCAGCCAGGTCAGCGGCGGCACAGTCGCGACCGTCACGCAGGCCCAGGCGGGTCTCGTAGACACGGCGCTCGAATACAACGGCTTCGGTGAAGTGACGCGCAAGGGCGTCAATGGAGGCCGCCAGGAGTACCTGGACTACGACAACGCCGGACACGTCTGGCGGACGAACTCGGGCGACGGCGCCGACAAGGTTGCGCTCTACGACCTGCTGGGCAACCAGACGGCGAACATCACGAGCTACGGCACCGCAGCCAGCGATGTCAACCTCTATACCAGCTACTCCACACCCGACGCCGTGGCAGCCGCAAGCCTGCGCCGTACCGACATGGTCTATGACCTGCTCGGACGGGTCGTGAGCACGATCCAGCCCGAGCGCAGCCAGGCCACGGGCGGTGCGCAAGTCAGCCGGCTGTTCACGCAGGCCAGCATTGCAGGTTCGAGTTCGCCCACTCGCGACGGCAACGGCACGGTGAACGGCAACAGCGGCACCAACATCGTGGACCTGGGCTGGTCGCCTTTGCGCAACCTCGGAAGTGGCGAACTGAAGGTCGTGCTCGAGTACACCTCGAAAACCTATCCGGTCAGCGACAACCCGGGCGGCTCGGGGGAATCCGGCCCACCTCAGATGGCTGGAGGCGTCGCACGTTCTCGCACGGAGATCATCAGTACTGCGGCCCTGGGCACGAACGGTTACCAGATGAAGTGGGCCGATGCGCCCAACGAAACCAATGGCGGGATCGACCGCGTCACGCGGGTGTCGATCTACAAGAAGGACACCTTCGGCACCTGGCAGCCGGTGATCACCGAAGGGTCGGTCGGCTACAGTGGTCAGGTCATCGACTTCGATGCGCCGGACGATCCCTCCACCACCCTGACCCTGCAGATCCGCGCGGCAGGCAGTCCGGGCGAGACGGGCTGGAGCAATGCACCGCTGGTCAATTTCGGCGACATGTGGCGCTACAACGCGAGTGCCTTGCCCCCTGGCAGCTACGAGTATCGCGTCACACAGACGACGAGAACGGGCGTGGCGACCGTCACCGCACGCGGTACCGTGGGGCTCACGTCGCCGCCGCTGGCCACCATCAGCGCGCAGATCGGTTTCTATCAAAGCGGCTACAACACCAGTGGACTGCTGACCTGGGCGTCGCCGGGGGCCGGCGTCGAGCAGGTGCTGCGCTATCGCCTGGCGGGAACCAACGGGGCCTGGATCACGGCACCCGTGGCAGATCGCGGCAACGGACGCGACGGAGTGGACCTTACCAGCGTCGCCGGCGGAACCTACGACTACGAATTGCTCTGGATCCATGAAGGCCAGGGAGTTCCATATGCGCATGCCACGGGCCAGGTGATCAGCACTGGATGGGTCCTGCCGCAGTGGATTCCCCCAGCCAACCTTCCGGTCATCACCAACGTGACGGTGCAGACCGTGACGAGCGGCGGCAACAACAACGAATCCGGCAATCCGGCCGGGCCACCGCGAACGAAGATTCAGTGGCCCTACACGCTGACGATCAACGCCGGCAACACTTTCTCGTTCCGCTATCGCCCGCAGGGAAGCACCGGCGACTGGAGCACCTTGCCCGTGCAAAGCAGCACCGACGGCAACAACGAATCCGGTTTGCCTTTCGTCTCCCAGAGCGTCGACATCACGGATCTCGCGAGCGGGATGTACGAATACCAGATCCTGTCCACGCTCAACGGGATCGGTACCACGCAGGCGGTCGCCCAGGCCACCGGCGTTCTGGACAACCGGAAGGCACCGATCATCGTGACGCATTCGGGCGTCAACGTGATTCCCTACCTGTTCCAGACCGGAACCACGCCGGTCTATGCGCGCGACGAGAACGGCAACATCATCTACGAGACGGTGACCGAGACCCAGTACCAGACCCAGTCGGTCGCGGTCTGGGGCTGGGCCCAGGTACCGCGCGTCGAGGCCTATCAAGTCGGCGTGCAAGGGCCGCCCCTGGTTTCGGGCTACGACGAGCAGGGCCAGCCGATCTACGTCCGCGACGCTTGGGGCAACATCCAGTACGAGACCGTTTATCACTGGGAGTACCGTACGGTGTGGGACACCGTCTGGACCATCGTTGGATGGCAGGACCAGCAGGTTCCAGTGCAGGTCCAGGTCCAGAAGCCGGTCATCCTGAGCTACACGCCGGTCTATGAGACGCGCTACCAATACATTCCCTATTCTTGGGACGAGCAGGTGGGCGTGACGCCAGTCACGGTTCAAGACAACACGCCGTCGTATTCCCCCGGATTCTGGACGCCGTTGATGCCGCCTCTTTTCGGGTCGGCGAGCAATACCGCGGCCAGCAGCGCCGCTGTGAGCGAAAACAATACCGACGCCGTAGCTGCCACACAGACCACGACGGTCCAAGGTGTCAGCAGCACCGTGCGCCCGGTGGTCAACCAGAACGTGGACCGTTGGGGCAATGTCACTTCCATCAGCGACCCGCGTTCCGCCGCATGGGTCACGACCTACCGCTACAACGCCAACAACCAGCTCGTCGAGCAGAAGCAGCCCGACGAGAACGGAAATGTGGGCACCACCGCGGCACCGGTCACGCAGCTCTTCTATGACAAGCTCGGCCGCCAAGTGGCAACGAAGGACGCCAAGGGGAATATCCAAGGCAAGGCCTACGATGCGCGGGGCAACCTGATCCAGGAGATCCAGGCCGACGGCCAGGCGGTCAACAACAGCTACGACGTGTTTGGCCAGAAGCTGGCGACGGTCGACGCGGAAGGGGTCGCGACCACCTTCAAGTACGACGCGCTGGGGCGTTTGACGACCACCACCCACATGGCGGTGGACGTCTGGGGCTGGCCGAACCTCTACGCGCCGGCCGTCCTCGCCAATCAGGCGATCGTCGAAACGAACAAGTGGGACCAGGCCGGGCGAAAGCTCAACCAGATCAATGGCGCTGGCGAAATCATTCGCTATGCCTACGACCTGCGAGGCAACCTCATCAGCACCACCCAGGACATGAACCAGGTCACGCGGGCGGCCTACGATGCGATGAACCGCAAGATCGGCGAATACGACGCCAACGGTGCATTGGCAACGTGGAGCTACACCTACTTCGGCCAGCTTTCCGGGCATACGGACATCGGCGGCGCGACCTACAGCTACACCTACGACAACGCGCGGCAATTGACGAAGCAGACCAACACGCGTGGTCAGAACCTGAGCTACACGTACGACAAGGCCGGCCAGCTCGTCAAGATCAACGACACGGGCGCGAACAAGGTCACGACCTATGTCTATGACCTGGCGGGCCGCCACGTGCGCGAGACCACGACCCAGGACAACGTGACCTACCAGGACAACCAGATGGCGTACGACGCCCTGGGACGCCTGCGCTGGATTGCGGACGGCAACGCCTACATCACGATCGACTACGACAAGGTCGGCAACCGCACCCACACCCAGACCAAGGTGGTCTATACCGGCACGAGCACGACCATCGGTCAGGTGGACCAGCCCGAGACGACCGATCGCTACTTCGCGTACGACCAGATGAATCGCCAGACGCTGGTTGATTCGGCCACGGCAGACGGCAGCGTCCTGGGGGCGGAGGGCCACAAGCTCACCTATTACCGCAACGGCAATCGCAAGACCGACGAGCATTCGGGCATGCGCATCGTGCAGGTCAACGGCCAGTGGACACCGGTGGTTGGCAACATCGTCGAGACCTACAGCTACGACAAACTCAACCGTCTGACGACAACGGTGCGTGACGGGGCGTTGGTGGAGTCGCGAGGCTACGATGCGGCGAGCCGCCTGATCTCGAGTGCTCCTGCGGCATTGGGCGCGGACTATGTCAATCTGCACCGCACCTATCGCGGCATCAACGGCACGGATGCACTGCAGGGACGTACGAGCATGTACGACCGCAACGGTCGGGTGACCTATCAGTCGACTGCCGAATACATGGTGGCCGCCAGCGCGGTCAACTACACGTACGACAACATGGGCAATGCCTTGTCGTACAAGGTGGCGGACACTGTCAATCTCACGTTTACCGACACGACGGTCGCGGTCGAGCGCGCCGAGGGATACCGTACGTCAACGAGCAGTAGTGAAACTCGAAAGGCGGGTACGAACGCTTTGGTTTCCTTGGGCATTCTTGGGTACAACTACGATACCAATGGGCACCTCAAATCCACTGGCGACCCCGGTCAGACCAAGCAACCGGATCTGCGCGTCCACAACTTCGTGAGCGATGCCAACGGCAACGTGGTGTACTCGTACTACACCAACGAGTTCACGCCCGACAAGCGCATGAATGCGCAACATCAGCTGGTGGTGAATGGGGAAGTGCTCGGCCGCTATGGCCTGCTCACGGACAGCCGTTTCGATGGCACGCCGTACACGCAATTCGGTCCGATCTTCACGCCGCAGAGCGATTTCAGCTTTGGCTATCAGCCGATCAGCCGCACTTATCCTGGAGACGCGCCGAGCACGTACTCGGTGGGCATGAATGACACGCTGCAGGGCATTGCCAAGGGTGTGTATGGCGACTCGAGCCTGTGGTACCTGATTGCCGATGCGAATGGGTTGAGCGGCAACGTCGATCTAAGGCCAGGCCAGGTGCTGCGCATTCCGGCCGCTACCAGCAACGCGAACAACGCCAATACGTTCAAGCCCTACGACCCAAGCAAGGTTTATAACGACTCGGCGACGATGATGGCGGCGCCTGGTGGCCAGGGGGGAGGCTGCGGTGGGGTCGGGCAGATCATCGTGGCGGTGGTGGCCGTGGTCGCGGCGGTTTTCACCGCTGGGGCCGCTGCTGTTGCCATGGCCGGAGTTGAAGCCGGGGTGGGGGCGGGCGTCGCGCTCGCGGATGCCGGGCTGGCTGGCATCATGTCCGCGGGCGGAGCCGCCATGACCGGGGGGGCCATTGCGGGTGCTGTCGGTATGGGTGGGGCTGTAGCGCTGACCGGGATTGGGGCTGCAACTGCAATCGGCGCTGCGGTGGTCGGCGGAGCGGTTGGTTCCATCGTCAGCCAAGGCGTCGGCATTGCGATTGGCGCTCAAGACAGCTTCAGCTGGAAGAGCGTTGCCTTGAGCGCAGTGGGCGCAGGAGTGTCCGCAGGAGTAGGCGGAGCCTTTGGAGATATCAGCAAGCTCGACACGCCCCAAAAGCTGGGGGCTTTCGCCGCTCGATCTGCCGTTTCCAATGCGGTAACGCAGGGCGTAGCAGTTGCTACTGGTTTGCAGTCGAGCTTTAACTGGCGAGGGGTTGCCGCATCTGCGGTCGGTGCAGGAGTTGGCGCGGCTGTTTCCGGACCAGCAGCGGATTTCTTCGGCGATACCCCGCTTGGTCAATTCGGTACGCAATTGACCTCTGGAATTGCAGCGGGCCTAACCGCGACCGCACTCAGAGGCGGCAAAGTTGGTGTAATTCAAGTCGCGACCGATGCCTTTGGCAATGCGTTGGGGGAAAGCCTTGCTGCGGTCAACAGGAGCAGTGCTGGCAGCAGTTCACCTTCGCCGGAGTTCGACACCGGGCTGCCTGACATGGCGATGGAAGTCGCCCCGGGGCGCAACGATAACGATTGGAACGATAGTGCGTCAACTGGCTATACGGGACCGGGTGGTGGATATGCGGGCATCCCTACTGGTGGCATGCCCACGTCCATTGACGGCCGACCCATCGATGCGCTGGGACGCATCACCGGGGCCATTGGTAATCAAGGCAGCGTGCTGAGGATGTTCGCGGATATGAAAATTGATCAGCGCGCAGGCTATGGGCAATTGCTGCGCACCGGTCAGTTGACGCAAGCTGACTTCGACGCGAAGGGCACACCTATCGTGCAGCCTGGGCAGACATTCACAATTGATCCGAACAATTTGACCAGCGCGGACGCAGCGCTTGGAGGCTCATACATTGCCAAAGAGTCTAGTAATAGAGCGGAATTGTTTCGTAAAGCGCAGGAAGAAGCCGCGCAGGCGGAGTCCTATGGCAATGAGGGTCGTCAGAGTATGCAAGCTCGCGCAGACGATGTTGCGTTTGTAGCGAGCATCTTTGAAAAGAAGCCTGCCATTCCGATGTCTGTTGTGCCTCCTGTCCAGTGGAGTTTGACTGAGCAGGTATCGCCAGCGATGCGAGGCACGACAATTGGACAGGTCCTAACGGGAGGAGTTGATGTCAGGGGCGGTCGTTCTAGCTTTGTTGATCAAGGAATGGAGACTGGAAGCCTGCAGAGACAACAGCTGACACCATTCCAGCGAGATTTGGCGACGTTTGCTCAGGATATTCCAAAGGTTCCAGGTAATCTTGTTGTTGGAGTGATTGAGGGGGGGCTCAATCTTCTTTGGGGCGCTAATCCTGGGTCTCCGGATTACATTCCGTACCTGAATTCGCTGAGGGTGCCTTACAGTAGTCCCGTATCCGAGTACGCAGAATTTGGGCTTGGCTTGACCGCTGCGGTTTTGGCGCGGCCGTCGAGCCCGACTGCATCAAGATCTACTGCTGCGAGTGATAGGAATTTGCTTCGGGAGCCTGGCGCTGTTGGTGATTTGTTGTATGGCGCACGAGTAGGGGAAGGGTTGCCTGGGGCGGCTGGAGTGGGGATACCCAAGCGGCCAACGGTACAAGAGTTAGCAAACCTTAGCGCTAAACATGAAGTCGAGTTTGCCGTTACTTATACACTAGGCCCGGGAAGAAATGGCCGAGGTGGAAGCTATACTCTTTATTCGGGGGGCAAAGACTATGTAAGCATTGGGGAGTTGAATGGTAATAAAATCTTGATCGATCACGTTCATCCGGACGGAAACATCGCAGCGAGCGGCTATTGGGATCCGGGGCCAAATGGTAGTTTGATATTCAAGGGCGATCAGGCGGTATTGAAGGCTCTTCAGGAGGCTGGATCCCCTCAGAAAAGCTCGAGAATTATTCCTCTTACCCGAAAGGATGGACTCGTTGCTCCCCCGTTCAGGTTTACTGTTGATAATCACAATACTAGTTATGTAATTGCTGGTGGTCGAATTGTACCGAAGAGATAATTTCGATGAAAAATCCAGTTGACTTTGATATTTGGTGCACCATTAAAGCCGGAGGCGCGAAAAGTGCTGTGGATTGGATCAAAAAGCTGCATGATGTTGATCTTGCCGAAGCATTGAAGATTTTAAAAAGTCAAGGCGGGTACATACAGATTTTTAAGAATTGCGGATGGGATGATATTCCGGAGCACTTGAGAAATTTGCCAAATTTTACAAATGAGGAATCGTGGGTGATTACTGAGTCTTCATATTCCCCATTCTTTTCTGGGGGGTTTTGTGATGTGCACAAGATCCGGTTTCCAAATGAAGTTTGTCCCGTTTGCAATGGTTTTTATATCAGCCGAGTAGTCGATGGACGGCGAATTTTGGCTCAGCAAAAAATATCTTAAAATTTTTGACCAACTGGCCCGGGCGCGTGAGTTGATAGGGTGGTAGTTTTCTGTTTCTGAGAGGGCAGCACTACTGAGACTGCCGCGCCAGCCTGCAATGCCACGCTCACGACCGCGTCTTGACCAAGGCCTGCCGGTGTGCTTCTGCTAGATATTGGGGTCGGACTCCAATTTGATCCGAGCCGCGCCTCACGGCCAGCGGCGCAATCGTCTGGACCCCTGCGCTGTCGATGCGCTCGGCGCCACGCTCGGCGGCTATGCGGGCGGCGCGGCGGCTACGGCCCGAGCTGGTGCGTGGCTTCGTGGTGCTGACGGGGTGTGCGATGACAGGGGCCTTCTCTCTCAGTGCGCGCCGAGGTATGAGCTGTTTGCGGCACATTTGTGCTACAGTGGCTCACGACCTCTGACCAAGAGAAGGACTCGCATGTCTACCACCACCATCCGAATCGAAGACGCTCTGAAGGCAAGGATTGCAGCGGCCGCGGAGCGTGCAGGGAAGACGTCTCATGGATTCATCCTCGACACGCTCGCGGAAACCGTCGAGCGCAGCGAGATGGATGAGGAACTGCACCGCGTGGCGGAGGAGCGCTGGGCTTTGCTGCTGCAAACCCGGCAGACGGTCTCCTGGACGGATGCCAAGGCGTACCTCGAGGCCCGCGCCAAGGGAGAAAAGCCGCGCCGCCCGCGCGCCCGTGTGGGGGCGCGCTGACCCTGTGGCGCGTATCGAGCTCGCCCCAGCCGTCCTCGAGGACATAGATCGCTTCGTGGAGCACATGGCGCATCACCAGGCGGCGGACATGCCCGAGCGGGTCGACGAAATCATCCAGGCGATTCAAGTCCTGACCCACAGTCCGCTGATCGGAAGGCCGGTGCGGCAAGGCAAGCGAGAGCTGGTGATCGGCAAAGGCGTTCGTGGATACGTCGCGCTCTACCGCTACCTGGCCGAGATCGATACCGTCTTCATCCTTGCGCTTCGCGCGCAGCGCGAATCAGGGTTCAAACACTAGCGCGGCCCTGTAGTCCTGAATTCAGCGCCCGCCTACAAACGCCGTGCTCCGGCACTGACGGGTCCCCACCCGCCCGGCCTCCACCATCGGTCCCCATGCGCCGGGCCTGTTGCCCGGCAAGCACCAGGAGCCGCACATGACGAAAAAAATAGGATCGCTGGCAGCCGGTGCTGCCCTGCTGGGGTCGTTCTTCCTCGCGATCCTCGCGCCCATGGCGTGGGCGGTGGAGAAGGACGATGCCGCCGGCGCCACAGTCATCCAGACCGCCGCGCCGGCCTGCGAGGCCACGGCCGCGCACGATGGCGTCTTCACCAAGACCTGCCTCAAGTAGCCGTCATTCGGCCTTGATGCCGCGCTCGCGCACCACGCGGCCCCACTTGGTGGTCTCGGACTGGATGTACTGGGTGAACTGCTTTCAAACACTAGCGCGGCCCTGTAGTCCTGAATTCAGCGCCCGCCTACAAACGCCGTGCTCCGGCACTGACGGGTCCCCACCCGCCCGGCCTCCACCATCGGTCCCCATGCGCCGGGCCTGTTGCCCGGCAAGCACCAGGAGCCGCACATGACGAAAAAAATAGGATCGCTGGCAGCCGGTGCTGCCCTGCTGGGGTCGTTCTTCCTCGCGATCCTCGCGCCCATGGCGTGGGCGGTGGAGAAGGACGATGCCGCCGGCGCCACAGTCATCCAGACCGCCGCGCCGGCCTGCGAGGCCACGGCCGCGCACGATGGCGTCTTCACCAAGACCTGCCTCAAGTAGCCGTCATTCGGCCTTGATGCCGCGCTCGCGCACCACGCGGCCCCACTTGGTGGTCTCGGACTGGATGTACTGGGTGAACTGCTCGGGCGTGCCGCCCACCGGGTCGATGCCCGCCTCGCCGAGCTTGCGCCGAATCTCGGCCGGCGCGATGGCCTTGAGATAGGCGGCCTGCAGCGCCTGCACCACGGCATCGGGCGTGCCGGTGCGCACGGTGAAGCCCTGCCAGCCTTCGACCTCGAAACCCTTCACGCCCTGCTCGGCCACGGTCGGCACCTCGGGATAGGCCGCGATGCGCTTGGCGCCGGCCGCGGCGATCGGGCGCAGCCGGCCCGACTCGATGTGCGGCCGCGCGGTGGCGCGGTCGAGGAACATCAAACCCACCTGGCCGCCCAGCAGGTCCTGCACCGCGGGGCCGCCGCCCTTGTAGGTGATGGCGACCAGCTTCATGCCGGTCTCGCGCGCCAGCAACTCGGTGGCGAGATGGTGCGTGGTGCCCACGCTCGGCGAGGCGTAGTTCAGGCCCTCGGGCGTGCGCGCGGCCAGCGCGATCAGTTCCTGCAGGTTGCGCACCGGCAGCGTGTTGGGATTGACCACCAGCAGGAAGTCGAACTTCGCGGTCATGGTCACGGTGCGCAGGTCCTTGAGCGGGTCGTACGACAGCTTGTCGAACATCGCCGGGTTGACCGCATAGGTGGTCATGTCGCCGAGCAGGAAGTTGTGGCCGTCGGGCGCGAGCTGCTTCGCCACGGCGGTCGCGCCGATGATGCCGGAGGCGCCGGGGCGGTTGTCCACGATCACCGGCTGGCCCAGCACCTCGCCCATGCCGGGCGCGACCAGGCGCGCAAAGAAGTCGGTGCCGCCGCCGGCCGGGTAGGGCACGATCAGGCGGATCGGCTGGCTGGGCCAGTTGCCTTGGGCAGCGGCGCCGAAGGCCGCGGGGGCCAGGGCGCCGGTGGCCAGGAGCGAAAGCAGGGTGCGTCGTTGCATGGGGGCTGTCTCCTCGTTCGTTGGAATGTCAGGCCGCGAGATCGCGCTGCAGGATCTTCGCGAAGGCGGCCGCGAGCTGGCCGCGCGCGCTGTCGCTGCGGCCCATGGCGCGCCAGGCCACGTGCTGGTCGGGCCGCACCAGGATCGCGCCGTCCGACGACACGCCGCGCAGGCAGCGCCAGGTTCCTTCGATGTCGCGCACCGCGGCCGTGTCGTGGATCTCGACGATGTCCACCGGCAGGCCGGCACCATGCGCCAGCGTGGCCGCGGCGTCGGCCCAGGCCGAGCCCTGGCGGCCGGTCAGCAGCGTGAAGCGGCCCGGGCGCACCAGGTCGAGCGTGGAGATCTTCCTGCCGTCGCGCTCGAGCCAGGCATGCGGCAACCGGTGGCCGGGCCGGGTGGTGGGCACGTAGGTCTGGCCCAGCGGATCGCGCTCGGGCGTGGGCGTGCCGTCGGGCATGACGGCGCCGAGGTCGTAGTGATAGCCGAGCTCGATGTCGTGCGCCTGCCATTCCATGCGCTGCACTTCCATGATCTGTGCCAGCCGCGCGCGCCGCGTGCGGCCCTCGGCGTCATCGGCGAAGTAGCGGCGGAAGTTCGCCTGGCTCAGCTCGGCGTTGCCGCGCACCAGGCCGATGCCGGCATCGGTGAGCTGGTGGTTCTGGAAGGTCATCAGCGCCCACTGGATGTTGAACGCGGCCACCGGGCGGCGCTCGGCCTCGTAGCTGTCGAGCAGGCTGTCGTGCGCCTCGCCCTTCAGCACGGCCGCGAGCTTCCAGGCCAGGTTGTGCGCGTCCTGGATCGCCGAGTTCAGGCCCAGGCCGGTGGTCGGCGGATGGCGGTGCGCGGCATCGCCCGCGAGCAGCGCGCGGCCCCAGCGGTAGCGGTCGACCAGCACGCCCTCGACCGTCCAGTGGCCGATGCCGATGATGTCGGGATGCAGGTCGGGGATCTTGAGCAGCTCGCGCATGCGCGGCAGCAGCGACGACTCCTCGAAGCGCGAGGGATCGTCGGGCCGGAAGCTGAAGTGGAACATCCACTCCTCGGAATGCCGGCCGAAGCGCGTGGGCCCGAGCTGGCCCAGCACGCCGCTGGCCCAGGAGCCGCCCTCGGGGTTGACGAACCAGGTGGTCATCGAATGGTCGTCGTCCCAGTACTTCGAGAGGTCGGCGCGGAAGTAGACCGTGACCATGTGCGCGAGGTCGGTCGCGCCGCTCATCACGGCGCCCAGCGCCGGGCCCACGGTCTTGCCGCCGTCGGCGCCGATCAGGTACTTCGCGCGCACGCGGTATTCCTCGCCGCTGTCGCGGTCGAGCACGCGCGCGGTCACGCCGTTGTCGTCCTGCTCGAAGGACTGCAGCTGGTGGTGGTAGCGCACCTGCGCGTTCGCCTCGGCCGAGGCCAGCTCGCGCAGCAGCGGCTCCATGCGCACCTGCGGGTAGAGCGTCGACTCGCAGGGGCTGTCCTTCGCATAGTGCTGCGCGAGCGAGCCGCCGCCGAAGGACTCGATGCGGTAGAAGGTGCGGCGGTCGAGCTCGCCGTCGCCGGCCAGCGTGGTGCACCAGCGGATGTGCGAGATGTGGGCCAGCGGCATCGAGCGTTCGTAGACGCGCTCGGCCACCTCGAACTGGCGCAGCAGTTCCATGGTGCGCTGGCTGATGTAGCGCGCCTTGGGCAGCCGGCCCGGCGCCGGATGGCGTTCGATCAGCAGGCTGGCGATGCCCTGGCGCGAGAGGAACAGCGAGGCCGCGAGGCCGCAGCCTCCGCCGCCGACGATGAGAACGGGAACGTCGATGTCTTGCATGGTCATTTCTGGAGCGTGGGATCGGGGCAGGAGGTCCGGGCGGTGATGCGCGCGAACAGGGCCCGGTGGCCCTGCGTCATCGCGGCATCGGTGTCGCCGCGCTGGCGCGCCAGCGCCTCGGCGAGTTCGCGCCAGTCGGCGGGCGAGAGGTAGTCGGCGGCCACGGGCAGCACGTAGCTTTCCTCGACCTCCATGTGGCCGAGGTAGACGGTCGAGTGCGTGTGCAGCAGCAGCTGGAAGGATTCGCGGTGCACCTCGCCCATCAGCTCCCAGGCGGTCAGCGCATGCTCGAGCTCGCGCACCGACGATTCGCCGCGCTCGTGCTCGGCCTCGAGCCGGGCCAGCACCGGGCGCAGCGCCGGGCAGCGTTCGCGGATCTTCGGGAACAGCAGCTCGCTCTCGCTCGCGTGGTGCATGCGCGCGGGCATCTCGTCGAGGTAGAACAGCATGGCGCGCAGCTCGTCGAAATCGGGCCGGCGGGCCGAGCGGCGCGCCTGCTCGACGCTGTCGCCCAGGGCCCGCAGCACCGTCGCGAGGGCCTGGTGATCCTCGAGGATCAGCTGGACGGCGGAGGGTTGGAGCAGGGGCGGCATCGGTGCGACTCGGGCATGGCCTCATTGGGGCACAGCCGGGCGCCGGGGTCAGTCCCGCTGCAGGGGACGCTCGAGGTTGCGGGTAAGGGAGGGTCTGCAAGCAGGCGCCCAATGGGAACGATTCGCCCCTCATGTTTGCTAAACGCGTAACTTCCTGAATCAACTCAGTTTGAACCTGAACCTGTCGACCAAGCGCGAATTTTTCGGCGAGATGGATCGGGTGCTTCCCTGGCGGGCTTGTGCAAATCGACGCCAGACCGCCCGTGGACCGACGAGGGGCGTCTGTCGTTTTTTTGACCGATACCATTCTGCGGATTCACTACTTTCAATATCGGGTCAGGCCGAGCGATTCGGCGATGAAAGAGGTGCTGTACGGCGTGTGACTGTGCTAAGGGCTCTTCCACCTGGGATACGGCGTTGCCTGCCCGATGAGACAAGAAGGGGAGCCAATGGCGCTTCGGGATGAAAGTTTCCGTCGGCGTGGACACTTCGTCGGAATTTGTGAGCCCTGTGGGGGCATAGACGCCAATTGAGCTAAATCAACGTGGTCTGGGTATTGCTGCAGCGCGAAAGGCATGCCGCCCCGGTGAAGAAGTCTACCGGTGCGCTTAGAAGCGACTGGGTGCCAAAAGGGCCGGTCTGGCATTGGCGATGCATCCGAGCACGCAGGTTGCCCGGCTCCTTCGTGGCGCCTGAGTTTGCGGCCCCGGGCGGCTGGAAAAATTGAAGAACCTGCATCATCCGGCTCAAGGTCAAGCACGCGCTCTTCGTCCTCAAGTAGCAGTTCGGCTTTACCAAGGTGCGCTCTCGGGCTTGCAAGGAGCACGAACTAGATCATCGCGCTGTTGAATCTGCAGATGGCGCGGCAGCAAAGGACGGGGGATCTCAGAGGATGTGTTCGTCTCAATAGGCCACAACCGCGTTGAGATAACCTGTAAATAGATACCAAATCCAATCAAACGAGTCGCATTTTCGATTTTCACTTAATTCTCAAAAGACTCTCGTGTATTGGGGTTGGGATTTCCCGTCATTTCCCAAATGAGAGAGAAATCGTGCGTTTACTTTCGAAAGTGAACTCTTAATTTGAACTTCAACCAACCAATCTCAACATGGGCATTGCTGTAAATGCATCCGTCGAACTCACATTTGATTTTAAAAGCAATGCACTAAAATCACCCCTGAAGAATGTCCGAGCAATTACGGCTACAGACAATTCATCCAGATAAATAGATGAGATTTTTATCGCCGACAAAGGCCTGTCAATCAGAATGCTATAAACAAGCTCAAGCATGAGTTGATCCAAATAAATCAAAAGTGGAAATTTCAATTCCATTTGAAATTTACGCTCGATTTCAATCGCTAGCATATGATACAAACTCCCCAGACTAAGGTCGCTATCACAGCAATCGGAAGGAGAAAGTAGCCAATCCATCTTGCGCTGGCCAAAAACTACTTCGGGGTTGTAATATTCATGATCCAATTTATGTGCTTGAATATTAAGCTCGCCGGCAATTTCTATGACTTGCTGATAGCAACTCGAGCGCCCGGTAAGAAGTTGGACAGTAGGATGCGCTGCAATTATTGGTTGAAGTGAATTTAGAAATCTTGCTTCGTCAAGCTGGGCGGCACGCCGCATCAAAATAATAAGCACAACCGCTCCCCCCTTAGATTTTCGAAGATTCTTCAATTAGAGCGCTCAGATGCTCGAAGGTTGTTGCCCCAACGATGCATGCGAGAACTTGAATGTGCCTAAACGCATAGTCGAAAGCCGGCCCCAGGGGGATTCGACCGCCCGCGAGGCAATGAATTCCAAAAATTGGAACAATGGATCTGATTTTCGTGAGATACGCCTCATTTTGAAAATTCAGTATATTCACGGGAACAGCCGCACCTGCAATCCAAGGTGCTTGTAGTAACTGAAGAAATTTATCGGAAGGCTTGAAACTCATTAGTATCTTGTACGTGTAGCTTGGGATTGATTGCGTGATGTTTTTGAGGATGCGTTCTAGCAAAGAAAATTCTTGTCTTGCAATCAGAATGTCAATCCAGTCGCCACCAATTGTCACGATTCCAGGAGATAACTTTCTAATGATCTCGATGTCTTCTTCGAATTGATGCTCGTTGATCTCTATACGATATTTTCCCGTTGCGTAAAAATGTTCTAGATTGGCCTGCACTTCCGAAACGGAAACTATCGTATTCTTCGTTGGATTGCTGACTTTTAAAAGAAAACGTGAGTGATAGATGTGCCTAAGATTGGATTCGTCTTTCAAAGCTCGTTTAATTGAAGAAGCCGAAGGCCAGTCTCCGCTGGCAAAGCCAAGCGAAGAACCAAGACTGATACTCCGAACTGTTTTTTCAATTTCTTCGGGCGTGTATGGGCTGTTATATCGTTCGAGAAAGCCTCGATCACCCAAGTAAACTTTCGGGACTCTTTTTTGAATCGATTCGGATAATTTCATAGAAATCTATGTTTTGATCGAGGTGGCATCGATGATCCACGATTAAAAATGTATTCCCAGTGATTTCTGCATACTTTTGCAGCGTTGAAATTTTCTCCTCAAGTTGATCTTCGGACACGCAAGAAAACACTTCATCCAAGAAAACAAGGTGGTTTTCAGTAACGCCAAAGTTTTCGAAAAATTCCTTCAAATTTCTCATGCAGGGGATACTTAATCCCAATAACTTCATAACTTCGCCATTAATATAAATTGCGAAAACCTGCTCGTTGGAGGGTTTTGGCGCATTCAGCGGACTGATCTGCGAAATGCCCGCGACTCCTTTGAGATACTCACTTTTCCCCGCTCCCGAAGGGCCAGATAAGGAGTTCACAGTTCCTCTTCTTAAGGCCAGTCCTCGATACTCATGTCGACCCGTAAAGGCATCGATTTCAAGGAATTCATCGCAGCGTAAAATCGAAACTTGATATTTGGTGGTCGCAAAATCTTGCAGCCGCGCGACGGAAATCGATTGGGACTTAAATCCAGTCGCGGCAAGAAAAAAATTCGATAAATCGGACCTAATCAACAGCAAAGTTGTAATTGCCAAGACAAAAGAGGAGTTCCTTCCATCATGCACCGCGCTAACAAATACCAAACTAATAATCACGAGGTCGCTGACCAACCGGCACGACACGCTCATCATCGTACGGCTAATAATACTTTGAATGCGTGTAATAAAAAATTGGTCGACGCCAGGTGTGATCGCCCTCTTTTGGCTATTTGCCAACCAAAATTGCGATTGGGAAAAGTCGGGTCCAAAATCTTTGGAGAAAGCAATGCATGACTGTACCGAGCGCATCAAGGCATTAAACCCACTAACGGTCGCGAGCCGTGTTTGATAGAGATCATTAATAAAGGATTGGTAAACAAAAAATAGAGCAAGAAAAAAAAGAAAAGCGACCACCATTCCAATTATCCCGAACCCGATCCATAGAGTAAAAATGCTGCAGATAAGCAGTGCTACGACCCAGCAAATGTCGTGGGTGTACCAAGCAATTCGTTCAAATGCGGTTGCAATGTCTCGGGACACGATTTGCATGCTATTTGATAGCTCTCCCATTTGAACTTCTCGCAACCCTTTCAAAAGCTGATCCGCAAATTTCTTCCGTAGAGAGTTTTCCACTAATACGCCGGCACTAACTCCGGCCGTTATACCGACGATGACATAGAGCAAAATTTGCCCCGACGTCGCACCAATTTCGGGCAAGGTTAAGTTCCCCGAGAAGCTCAGCATCGCTGCCGGAACGAGGAGCAAGGCGGCTGCCCAAGCATTCATTCTCAACAGATTTGGAAGAGTGAAGTCAGACTGACGCAACTCCCCTGGTGGCCCTTGTTGCGCCGCGGGTGTTCGCCGCGTTTCATCCAGAGAATGGCTTCCAGATATCGAAATTAGCGATCTTGCGCTAAATTTCACATTGGATTTCCCTTTCAATGCTGCGAAGACCTCGCGAATGGCTGGTCCATCAAGGGAGGAAAAATCTTCATCTATGCGCAGATCTCGCTTTTGCATTAGAGACAAAAATACGCCTCGCAAAATCTGCAACCGTAGCTTTTGCCCTTCCGAGAGATTGCGACCATCGGCTTCGATGATTCGAGAGGAAACTTCTTGTGCATCAGATCCCAACTCTGGAACAAGCCGAAACGCTTTGAGCAGTTTGTGCAGTTCAAATCTATCGAATTTATTGTCAAGAGGAATCAAATCGACGAGAGGAGCTGGCCAGATAGGCCATGTTTTGTCGAAAAGAATCTCAGAACTTTCGAATTTTGAATTGTCTTGCTCTTTCGAAAATGCTGGGCAAGAGTTGAGTTCGAGAGAATGTATTTGTGACATCGAGCGATAGGTCGCTCGATGATTCAAGTACGCCCTGGGAAATCCGAGAAGGGCGGACAAGATAGGGATGCTGAGCCATATGATCGAACCGCTCCACAATGATGCTGAAAGTGCCCCACCAATTGTTGTGAGCAGAACGTACGGAATCAATCTTCCAAAACCGATGATATAGCTGTCGGCGCCACGTAATACGGAATCAAAATTTCTCCAAACCAACTCTTTGGCCAATAAATTTTCGACCTTGCCAATCGAGTCATATTTGAAAAATTGCCTCAAAAATGGGCCTTCCCGTATCCATTTTGAGCATTCTTCAATTCTTTGGGCAGCGGTTCCCATAACTCTTTCGTAATTTCTATCGGCGGCCTTTGACAGAAAGTATGAAAGCGGAAGAAAGGCCGCAATCGCTAAAACACCCCAAAGTCCGGTCTCTCCGTAAAGAAAAATGGCCACAACTCCGGCAAATAGTAAGTAGACAGGCAGCGTCAATAGATCCACGCTGGCAGAAAAACCGTCTAGGACAAGATTGAAGTCACGAGAGGCTATTCTCTCTATCTCAGATGTTTTAGTGTTCTCGAAACGTTTATTTAGAAGTGACTCAAATCGACAGCAGAAGGCAAATGAAAAAAAATGCTCCAAGCGAAGGCGAAATAAAGCAAGAAAATAAGAGGCAATGCAAATTCCTAAAAGATAGATTCCATTTTGAAGAATAAATCTCGCGCTCAAGCTACTAGTGACAAAAGTACTGAGGGAATATACAAAAATTAGTGGAAGGAAATACTGAGCAAGGGAGACAAGAAAGCAAAAAAAAGTGGCGGGCACCGAAACTCGGAGCAACACGCGCAGTGGGTGCCCTTCAAACGTCTTGACGAAGACTTGGTTGCTTGATTGCTCTTTGAACGAGAATCTGAATGGGCGTAGCACTTTTGGCGGACCTTTCAATTTCTTTCTGTAAATCCAAGTTTTTTGATTTCCTCAAATAGTAATTGTATTTTTTCTTGGTCGTGATGTTCTGGACGCATTTTTCTGAACTTGCAATAAAACTCGATGATAGATTCCATCTCGCGCTCAAATAAATCAGATGATTTTAGTAGTCGACTTAGCGACAAAACATCGTACCAAATTGACCGTCTCAGAGAGTATGTTTCTAAGTCCACCATGACAACTTGCCTAGATGTAAATAATAAATGCCCGGCCTTGCAATCGCCTACGCTTATAGCCTGCCATTTCAACCCTTTTCGAGTGAAATGTGAAATAGCACAAGGTTCTGGAAAAAAAGCGTCTGATTGGTCAGTCCTTAGAGCTTGTAGATTAGTCACAGCTTGAGTGTGCATTGCGGCGTAGGTCTTTACGGCTCGATAGAGATCTTCACGCTGAGAAAGGAAGGCTCGGCCAGGGACTTTTTTTAAAACAATAATATTTATTTTTGTATCGTAATGCAATAACTCGGCAATCGGTCCTCCGCGAAATAGTAGATAACCTTCAATTTCTAAGAAAAAAGGTTTTTTTTCAAAAAATCTTTTAATTACCACCATTTTTTTCAATTTGAGGCAAAACGCTGAGCAGACAATAGATTTGCTCGTTTGCTGGATAAGTGAAAGCTCTTTATATTCAGTGCCCAGTCTTCTACTTAGATAGGACAATTGCTGATCTATTTGATCCTCTGAAAGAGAACCCAATTTAATGTTGATGATTTTTTGCTCTCTCATTGCGAGGATTGCAAGGCTGATTTTAAAAGATGCAGTTGTAGTTGTTTATTGGAGTACTCGCCAGCGAAAGTGTGCACATTAAAGACAAAAGCACCTCACCCAAACGGAGGGGTCTTGAACGCATCGAGAAGCCCTTCGGAAAATATGGTATTCACTTGCGCAACACAGTGGCGGTAGGCGGGTGCACTAGCAGCACGATTAACAATTGGCAGAATCGCTAGGCTGCAGCTGCCATTTTTTTGGAACTTCCGACCGCGTTTTAGACGATTTTTTGCAAATAGTTAATGATTTTTTGAATAGATAGTTAATGATCTTTTGAATATTTTGTTAACTGATTTTTCTTTCCGAGCTCAATCATACGTTCATCGTGGCCTGAGTGGCTAGAGTCGCTGCTTGACGATCAGAAGCAAGCTAGATAGTCTGCACCGGCCACGTGTAAGTGGTGCTTTAACTGAAAGGGAATCATATGAATAATGCTTCGAATCTGAAAATTAAAGAAGCTGCGGCGGCTGTGCAGAAGACGGCTTTTACCAAGGAAGAGCTCAAGGCACTTTCTAAAGTAATTAAAGATGCAAAAACTAAGGGTGCAACGACTAAAGCCCATCATTGTGGTGATAGTGGATTAGCTGCGGCTTGCTACCATCGTTGATCAAGCATTTTGCGACCTAGTAAAAGCGCATAAAAAATTCTTGTGTGGCATGGAATTTCTTGCGCATTAGCGTAAGTGCAAAATCCCAAGGTGGAATGGCCCAAAGTTAGCGCCTTTGGGCTGTTTCCCTTTTTCGTCTTCCTTGATATGGAATTCGCCAAGTGCATTGCACTAAATGATTTCTTTGACGGTTTAAATTTTATTGACTTATGCCGAGTAGTACTTCATTGACGGCAACATTTCTAGGACACCAAACCTGGCTTATCGAGAGGGGCGCGACCAAAATTTTGATTGACCCGCTGCTTTGCAAGGATTTTGGATTGATAGATGAATTTCGTATCGATATCTACCCTCCGCGTGCTGTTGACTCCTCCGCATTAGCCGATATTGATCTTATTTTTCTCAGCCACGAGCATACGGATCATTTTGATATTCAGTCTCTCGATTTACTCCCGCGTACCGCAAAGTTTTTCGTCGGAAGCACTATCGTTGAACCAGTAAAATCATGCATAAGAAAGTTAGGATTTAAGCTCGTCGAAATATGCAGTTCTCGACCTCTGGAATTCAAAAACCTTACTCTCCGGTTTTATCCAGCCGATCCCCGGACCGCATTTTGGGAAGGGCGGGTAACTCAGATACTCGTAGAGCCTCGCGAGCATGATGAGGGCGGCGTTTTCATTGCTGTGGATGCTCTTGTATCGGAAGAATTCAAACGAGATTTGCGCCAAGGGCATGTGAGAAACCCAAAGCTGATAGTTGTTTCGAATAATTCCAGAACATCACCGCCTGGGGCGTTTCAGTCACTCGAAAATTGGTCTAAAAATTCTGCAGAGAATGGGAAAAAAACCGGCCCACTTGGCATAGGCGTACTCACCTCCGTGGTCACTAGCTATTTAAAGGACTTTACGGAGCACCCAATGAATGTTGCGCTTTGTGGTGGAGGGTTTGTGAAACGGATGGGTGAATTTGCGGCATTCCCATTCTCAGAGCAGCCAAACTTAGGCTCGCTTGCGAATAAGCTTAGCCTTGATATTAATGTAGTAGGTTTGTTGCCCGGACAGGTTTTTGATTTATGTGATGAAAAAGGCAGGCCAAATGAGGTGGACTGGGTTCAATTGGATCGGTTACAGCACAAGTTTTTGACCGATGAGCTCGAAGAATTTATAGCGCGGGGAAAGCGTGCTGAGGTTGCCTCCTCTGTTTTGAAAGATTTTTCTTCCAAAGAAAACTTTGAAATCGCTTTGCAAAATATCGTTCTCGAACTTAAAAAACTGCAAAAGCCGTTGGCTCTTTTTGCTACGGGAAAAAGATCCTTGGAGATGAAAGCCCACAACGGTACGTCGCTGGGTGCTCGAAGAGTAGTCTTCCTTTTTCATTCTGAAACGTTGAAAATAAAAAAAGCTTTTGTTTTTGATTTGATATTAGGGGAGTTTGTGGATGAGGCTTGCGTCGAAGAGGCGGCGTTGATAAAAAAATATCCATATGGAGTGAGCATCCCTTTTGTTGATTTCTTAGGTATGGCTAATGGTGATGTGCAAATTTGGGACATTGTTGGAGTCTCCGTAAAATCGTGGTTTCCCGGGGGGATATTTGACGGATTGATTCCCTTCTTCTACTGTTACTACGGAGAGAACGGTAGTCCAGAATTGCTAGAGAAAGTGATTTTGAAAAAATTAAAAAAAATGGGAGTGGTGATATGAAGCTAACGGCAATTGGCCATGAGAGTTGGTTGGTTTCCTCTAAAAATGATTTTTTCCTTGTGGATCCCATTATTGAAAATACATTTGGTTCTTGCCCAGATCGACAGTTTTGTTTCCTGCCAAACAGAATTGTCCATCCTGAAATGATGCCCAAGGTGTCGGCGATCATCTATACCACTGAGCATTTACAACATTTTCATCCGCGATCACTCAAAAGAATTCGCGATCTTCCATTTGGAAGGGAAATTCGTGTATTTATTCCTGAGCTATTTCCAGCGGCAGCGGAGAAAATAATAATGGAGTTGGGCTTCCAGTGCATAAGAGTCCAAATCGGTGTCTCGGTGGAAATTGGTGAATGCAGTTTTCGCTACTATATGCCCCGCGTAAATGTTCTTTTTTGGGATTCTAGGGTCGCTTCGGTGCATTTAAGCGACGATCAAGATTCCATATTTTTGCAATCTGACACTGCGATTGCAGATGATTTTTATGAGGATGTTTCGAGGTTGGTCGTAGCTAAGCCAGATCTCATTGTGGTAACAAATAACTTTCAACGCTCTATGCAAGGTGATTCTTTGGGGTTGGATAATTTGTTGCCAATTCCTGATGAACGCTTGGCGCGTGCCGCAGGGCTGAGGTTGTTGGAGGAGATTGTTTACTTGCCAATTCGAAGGCTGGGATATACGCCTGATGTGATTGTTGCTGGGAATGGATATACAAATTGCTACGCCACCATAGATCATATTTGGAAAAATAGCGAACTGGCTTCAATTGCGCAGGAACTATCAATATTGGGGAGAGTTATCTCTCTGGAGCCAGGAGAGTCCTATGATGTTTCAATGGTGAAAATTGAGCGCACTGAATATTGGATTTCCACGACCACGCCATGTGCGGCGATTCAAAAAAAATCGGGAGGCACTGATCCGAAGAACATTGATTTGGATATGGTTAAAAGTCACCTCGATTTGATGGCCAAGACTTGGTTGATCACAACCTACGGGCAACCGATTTTGGCCGAAAACGAATATTTAGGGCGTCCCCTAGGGGTTGAACGGCTCGCAATTGTCCTGACGAATCGAGGTGAGAGATTTCAATTCGTATTGGATGTCTCTAGGAATAATTTTAAATTGGTGAATGACTCAAGTGATCCCATTCGCATGTATCCATTTGGCATTGTTCTTGAGTACCAGGATTTCGTGGATCTTTTAAATGGTGATTTGCAGATTTGGGAGATTGCGAATTTCAGTGCTTCTCAATGGTACGTGTGCGGACGTTATGAAAGCCCTGTTGCATTTTGGTTAGAGTATTTCAATGAGCAAGTCGATAACGCCAGAGCTTATAGAGGCTATTTCAGTTCTTTGACCGATCAAGGGGGAGCGGTCATGACACCCTGGATTGAAGCGAAAATGAAATGAAAATTTTCGGCATATTTATTGCGTTGATTTTTTTCTTAGAGCCTACAGTCGGTGCTGAATTGAGCGAAGATGAACGCTGCGGATTTCTCGCAATCAGTTATGAAGTGGCGAGTGATGTTGGCTTCCCAAAGGTTGGCCGAACGGTGAATATTGAAATATTGCCTGATGGTAAAATCTACCCAGCTCAGGTGCTCGTTGTAGAGGGCGAGATCTTGCGCTTCATTGTGAAGCGATCTGGCCTTGTGTCTCATAACATGGCTTTTGAAGATAATTTCTATTTTAACCTCAAGCGTGATAAATCAGAGAGATTCTCTTGTGTAAATCAATTTGGTGAAATTGATTCAACAACGGAGGGGGCGCCCAGAAATTTTTCCTATAAATTTCTCGAAGCGGGTAGTATTAATCTGAGATGCTTTCAATTTTCTCGAAATGCACGCGCGGCAATTTTTTGATCAACGCCTGGCTTTTCCGGAGTGCTTATGCCAGGTGCTATAGTTTGCTTAAACCGTCAACATTTTTTGTAAGCTAGGTCGGGGCATTCATTCTTCGGGTGCCTGCGCAAAGAGCCATTTGCGGTAGGGGCTAGTTCGGGGAGTTAGAAGCCGCCGGCAAGGCCTCTCGAAATTTCCGAGGAAGCCTCGGCAGTCCCCGGCTAGCGAAGGTTTCGGCTTGATTTTGTTGACATTGTCCAGATACTCTTGGATGGCCTGCTCGAGCTTTCGTGTGGAGCGATGCATACTGCGGCGGATACATCGCTGTATGAGCGTTGCGAACCAGCGCCCGATCTGATTGATCGCGGCGCCGAGATGACTGTGAAATGCGGGGGGCGCGCCAGCTATGAATTAATCGATATCGTCTTGCGTGTGCCGTAGTTTTCCGTGCCCAGGTAGATGTCTAGCACTGGATGCATGCAGGACTCCACGGTTGGTGGGAACTGCAAAATTCGCGGCTAGGTGTCGCGGGTGCATTTCACCGATGGCCGATTTCCTCCCGCAATGTTCAGGCTGCAAAACAGCGTGGCTCTGCTGTGACGCTCATAGCCTGCTATGGGGTGCGGTTGGAGTTTGCCGGGGATCAAAGGCCGTAGCGTTGCGTGAGATCCATAGTCCGGATCTGACTCTTTTCGTCCACGTAAAAGCACTATCGCGATTAAGGGTGAGTCCACGTACAAGCGCGGCGATGTCGCGCACTTCTCAACAAACATTGGATCGGTGCACCGCTGAACGTCTCTTGGCGATGGAGCTGCAAGCTGAAAGTGCGCCAGATGCGCGGGCAGGGCCTGCGCGCGCCGTGGTGCGCGTACTACAGTGCGTCGTTCGCGTGGCACGCTTTTCCGTGTCTGAGTCACTGCATCGCTGCATCACTGCATCACTGCATCACTGCAGTCATCATCATCTTTCCTAGCGCACCGGAGCATGGCGCATCCTGCAACCCCTCAAGTAGATGTTCGACGAACCGTGCTCCCCACTGCGGGCTCGTTGCAACTACCTTGTTGTCTATTCGTTAACACTCCGACGCCAAAGAGTTGTTCAACGAACTTCCACTTCACGAAACTAGTGCAGCGCGCGCGAGGCCATGGTCTGGAAGCGCTCCGCGCTCCAGCGGCCCCAGCGCGCGAGGTACCAGGTCAGCAGCTCGCGTTCGCTGCCGATCACCAGCCGCTGGTAGGCGCGCTTGCGGTAGGTCTTCACGGTCTCCTCGCTCACCGCGAGGTCGAGCGCGATGCCGACCGACGACAGCCCATAGAGGATGCGCGCGCAGACCTCGGCCTCGCGGCGCGGCAGCGGGCTGGTCGCCACGATGCAGTTCTCGATCTCGTCGAGCGTGGTCAGCGCCTGCGACACGTCGGGCCGGCTCTGGCAGACGTCGGCATGCTTCGAGAGCATCGCCAGCAGCAGCTCGGCCGCCTGCGCGAGGCGCTCGATGCCGTCGTGCGCGAACGGCGTGTGCGGGTCGGCGCGCAGCACGCTGAGACCGAAGGCGCCGTTGGTGCCGCGGCCGCACAGCAGGATGCGGTCGCGCACGTGCGGGTAGACGCGCGGGCGCAGGTCGTCGTACTCGTGGTCGCTGAAGTCGACGTGGATGATGGTCGCGGCCGCGCCGTCGACGCGGCGCTGGGCCTCGGTCATGGCCGGGTCGTGCTTCCACAGGCCCTGCTTGACGTAGCTCTCGACGCGGTCGCGCGCGGTGCGCTCGGGCTGCACGCAGCAGGCCGCCACTTCGCGCAGCTCGTCCTGGCCGAGGCGAAAGGCCGCGAAGTGATCGGCGCCGCACAGCGCATGCAGGTAGTTCGCGAGCGCGGGGGCGAAGCGCTCGCTGCCCATGCCGTCGACCAGGCGCGCGAGCTGCGCTTCCGAGGTGGAGGCGACCGGGGGCCGGTCCTGGATCGTCACCGTCATCATCGTTGTCTCCTGGGGTGCTGCCATGCGCCTTCGAGGGCGCTCGCTGCCCGGACTTCTGTGTTCCGGGCAGGTTTCAAATTCCGTAATCAGATTACGCTCATCGAAATCCTGACTGTGTGAGGAGAAACCCTCCGCTGCGCTGCGGCAGGCGGTTTCAGCCCCAGCCCATGCGGCGCGAAACGTCCTCGGCGCGCGCCGACAGCACGGTCGCCACATGGCCGTCGAGCCGGGTGTCGATCAGGCCGGCCGAGCCCATCACGGTGATCACGCCGGCCACCGCGCCCGCGTGGTCGAAGATCGGCGCCGACACGCCGTGCAGCCCCGGATTGAGGTCGCCCTGGATGCGCGCGAGCTTGCGCTTGCGCACCGACTCGAACAGCGCGTCGACGTCGGCGCGCGTCATCTTCCCGGCGGCCGGGTTCGGGGTCGCGCCCGGATGCGGCACGCCCGAGAGCTCGCGATCGATCAGCGGCGCCGTGACCGAGGCCGGCAGGTAGGCGCCGAAGATTCGGCCGGTGGAGGAGGTCAGCATCGGCATCACCGAACCGGGGCGGCCGCTGATGATCAGCGCGTCGTTGGTTTCCTCGAAGCGCACGAAGGTCGGGCCGGCCGCGCCCCAGACCGCGAGGCCGACGGTGAAGCCGAGCTCGTCGCGCAGCTCGCCGAGGGTGGGAGAGGCCACCTGCACCACGTTGAGCCGGCGCAGCGCCGCGAGGCCCAGCCGCACCGCCAGCGGTCCGAGCCGGTAGCCGCCGCTGGCGGCATCGCGCTCGGCCAGCCCGTTGCGGCAGAAGCTCACGAGGTAGCGGTGCGCCTTCGGCGGCTGCATCTCGGCGCGCTCGGCCACGGTCTTGAGCATCAGCGGCGCGCCGGTGTCGATCAGCGCGGACAGCACGCGCACCGCGGTGTCGACCGCCTGCACGCCGCCCGCGTCCTCGTCGCCGGCACCCGGGCCCGCGCCGGTCGTCTCGTCGGCGCCATGGCCGGTCTTCGCATCTTTCAGGGGGGAGGGCGGCACCATCCGCACGAGACTAGCACGCGCATAGTCGCCGCCGGCCCCCCTGCGGCGGGACAGACAGCCGCCGCGCCATGGCTATGGTGGCGGCCATGATCCACGAACTGCGCCTTTACTCGGTGGCACCGGGCCGCATGGCCGACGTGCACGACCGCTTCAATCACCACTTCCCGGCCCTGTTCGAGAAGCACGGCGTCGACTGCGTCGCGCGCTGGCAGGCCGTGGCCGGCCCCGACGCGCCGCGCTTCGCCTACCTGATGGCCTACCGCGACTATGCGCACCGCGAGGCCGTGTGGGCCAGCTTCTATGCCGATGCCGAGTGGTGGCGCGTGCGCGCCGAGACCAACGCGGGCCACGAGATGGTGGAGCGCCACGACCTGTTCTTCCTGAAGCCGAACGCGGCCTGGCCGGCGCTCGCGGGGGCCGAGGCCGCGGAGCCCGTGGGTGGCCTGCACGAGCTGGTGCAGCAGCAGATCGCGCCCGGGCAGAACGCCAACGCCAATGTCTTCCTGCACGAGACCTGGCTGCCGCGCGTGCGCGAGGCCGGCGCGCGCGTGCTCGCGGTGTGGGACATGGCGGCCGGTGCCGGCATGCAGAAGATCGTGCTGCTCTACGCCTGGCCCGATGCCGCGGCCTGGCATGCCGGCCGCCAGCGGCTGGATCGTGATACCGCGCTGCAGGCCGAGTTCGCGGCGCAGCGCGCGCGCCATGGCACGGCGCTGTTCCAGCGCGCCGAGGTCAACCTGCTCGAGCCCGCGCCGGGCGCGAC